>JBDTMF010000005.1:0-46037 GCA_039934455.1 Solirubrobacteraceae bacterium | reverse complement strand
AGGTGGCAGGCGCGCATCATGATGCAGCCCGTGGCGATCAGCGGGGCGGTCGAGAAGCCCATCTCATCGGCGCCCAGGAGCGCCGCCACCACGACGTCGCGACCGGTCTTGAGCTGGCCGTCGGTCTGGACCCAGATGCGCGAGCGCAGGTCGTTGAGCACCAGCGTCTGCTGCGTCTCGGCGAGCCCGATCTCCCACGGGATCCCGGCCGCCTGGATCGAGGACAGCGGCGAGGCGCCGGTGCCGCCGTCGTGGCCCGAGATCAGCACGTGGTCGGAGTTGGCCTTCGCCACGCCCGCCGCGACCGTGCCGACGCCGACCTCGCTCACCAGCTTCACGCTGATCCGCGCCCGCGGGTTCGCGCAGCGCAGGTCGTAGATCAGCTGCTTGAGGTCCTCGATCGAGTAGATGTCGTGGTGCGGCGGCGGCGAGATCAGGCCGACGCCCGGCGTCGTGAAGCGGATCGAGCCGATGTACTTGTCGACCTTGTGGCCCGGCAGCTGGCCGCCCTCGCCGGGCTTGGCGCCCTGGGCCATCTTGATCTGCAGCTCATCGGCGTTGACGAGGTAGTTGATGTTGACGCCGAAGCGGCCCGACGCGACCTGCTTGATCGCGGAGCGGCGCGAGTCGCCGTTGGCGTCGCGGGTGTAGCGGACGGGGTCCTCGCCGCCCTCGCCGGTGTTCGAGCGCCCACCCAGCCGGTTCATGGCGATCGCGAGCGTCTCGTGCGCCTCGCGCGAGAGCGAGCCGAGCGACATCGCGCCGGTCGAGAAGTGCTTGACGATCTCCTTCGCGGGCTCGATGTCCTCGAGCGGCAGCCACTGATCCTCGGGCAGCTCCCTGAAGCGCAACAGCCCGCGCAGCGTCGCGCGCTTGGCCGCGTCCTCGTTCATCAGCGTCGAGTACTCCTCGAACGTCTCGGCGCCGCCGTGGCGGACCGCGTGCTGGAGCAGCGAGATCGACTCCGGGTTCCACATGTGGTGCTCGCCCTCGCGGCGCCAGGCGTAGATGCCGCCGACCGGAAGCAGATCCTCGTGCGTGCGCGGGTATGCCCGGGCGTGCCGGTCCAGCGTCTCGCGCGCCAGCACGTCCATCCCGATGCCGCCGATCCGCGATGCCGTGCCGGGGAAGTGCCGGTCGATCAGCTCGGGGGCGAGCCCGACGGCCTCGAAGATCTGCGCGCCGGTGTAGGACTGGATCGTCGAGATCCCCATCTTGGAGATCGTCTTGAGCAGGCCCTTGGCGATGCCCTTGACCGCGCGCTGCTCGGCCTCGTCGCGCGTCATGTCCTCGGGCAGCCGGCCGTCGGCGTGCAGCTCGGCGAGCGACTCGAGCATCAGGTACGGGTTGATGGCCGAGGCGCCGTAGCCGATCAGCGTCGCGAAGTGGTGGACCTCACGGGGCTCGCCCGACTCGAGCACGAGCCCGGCCTGCAGGCGTGTGCCCTCGCGCACGAGGTGGTGATGGACGGCGGCGACCGCGAGCAGCGCGGGGATCGGCACGCGCTCGGGGCCGAGGTTGCGGTCGGAGAGGATGAGGATGTTGACGCCGCGCGCGATCGACTCCGAGGCCTCCGCGCAGATGCGCTCGACGGCGTGGGCGAGCCCGTCGGGGCCTGAGCCGGTCGGCCACGTGATGTCGAGCGTGTGCGCCTCGAAGATGGCCGAGTCGACCTGGCGCAGCTTCTCCAGCTCCGGCGAGCGCAGGATCGGCGTCTCCATCGACAGCTGGTGCGCGTGCTCGGCGGACTCGTCGAACAGGTTGCCCTCCGACCCGACGCCCGAGGCGACGCTCATGACCACGGACTCGCGAATCGGGTCGATCGGCGGGTTCGTGACCTGCGCGAACAGCTGCTTGAAGTAGGAGAACAGCGCGGGCTGGCGGTCCGACAGCACGGCGAGCGCGAGGTCGTTGCCCATCGAGCCGATCGGCTCGGCGGCGCCCGCTGCCATCGGCGTGAGCAGGACTCGCAGGTCCTCCTGCGTGTAGCCGAACGCGAGCTGCCGGTTGCGCACCGTCTCCGTGCGCGGCACGCGCGGCTCGCGGTCGGGCAGGTCGGCGAGGCGGACGACGCCCCGCTCGTACCACTCGCCGTAGGGCTGGGCGGTCGCGACGGCGCGCTTGACCTCCTCGTCGGCGACGATCCGCCCCTTCTCGAGGTCGACGAGGAACATCTTGCCGGGCTGCAGGCGGCCCTTGCGCACGATGTTCGAGGCCGGCTCGTCCATCACGCCGGTCTCCGAGCCGAGGACGACCCAGCCGTCCTTCGTCTCGAGCCAGCGCCCGGGGCGCAGGCCATTGCGGTCGAGCGTCGCGCCGATCACGCGGCCGTCGGTGAAGGCGACCGCGGCCGGGCCGTCCCACGGCTCCATCAGGCAGGAGTGGAACGCGTAGAAGCCCTTGAGGTGCTCCGGCAGGTCGTCGCGGCCCTCGTAGGCCTCCGGAACCATCATCATCACCGCGTGGGGCAGCGAGCGGCCTGCCAGCACGAGCAGCTCGAGCACGTTGTCGAACGTCGCGGAGTCCGAGCCGCCCGGCCGGACGATCGGAAGCAGCTTCGCGAGGTCCTCGGTGCCGAAGAGCTCGCTGGCGAGCTGGGACTCGCGGGCGCGCATCCAGTTGAAGTTGCCGCGCAACGTGTTGATCTCGCCGTTGTGGGCGATGTAGCGGTACGGGTGCGCCAGCTCCCAGCTCGGGAAGGTGTTGGTGGAGAAGCGGGAGTGCACCAGCGCGAGCGCGGTCTTCGCGCGCGCGTCCTGCAGGTCGGGGTAGTAGCCGAGCAGCTGCGGGGCAGTGAGCATGCCCTTGTAGACGATCGTGCGGCTCGAGAACGACGGCACCACGAGGTCGGGGCCGGCGGCGAGCTCCGCCACGCGCCGGATCACGTAGAGCCGGCGCTCGAAGGCGTCCTGGTCCTCGAGACTCCAGGCCCGCCCACCCGTCTCCGCCGCCACTACCAGTTGCTTGATGTAGGGCGCGAAGTAGTTGGCGCTGATGCCGACGTAGTCCTTGTCGACCGGCACGTCGCGCCAGCCCACGACGCGCTGGCCCTCCGCCTCGACGGTCGTCGTCAGCAGCTCCTCGAGCTCCGCGCGCCGCTCCTCCTCCTGGGGCAGGAAGCAGACCGCGACGCCGTAGCGCCCCGGGGGCGGGAGATCGGTCCCGATGACAGCACGCAGCAGCTCGTCGGGCAGCTGGAGCAGCATCCCGGCGCCGTCCCCGGTGTTGGGGTCCGCGCCCGCGGCGCCGCGGTGCTCGAGGTTCTCGAGCGCGACGACGGCGCGCTGGACCGTCTCATGGCAGGGATTGCCGCTGAGGCGGGCGACCATGGCGACGCCGCAGGCGTCGTGCTCATAGCTGGGGTCGTATAGACCGACCGGCCGTGTCGGTCTCGGGGTGTGGTGCATAGCGTGCTCCCGGTGCGCGGGCGGGGGCCCTGAGGCGGAGCGCGAAAGGTAGCAGCGGTTCGGGCGAGTTGAATATGGACACCTGTCCAAAGTGTCCTAAGCGGCGGCCCGGGCGGCCTCGTAGACCGCGGCGACCTCCTGCGCCAGGGCCGGCCAGGAGTAGCGCTCGAGCGCCACTTCGCGAGCCTGCGCGCCACGCCGGCGGCGCTCCACGGGCCGGTTGACCGCCTCCACCAGCGCAGCGGCGAGCGCGTCGCGGTCGTCGGGCTCCACCAGCCAGCCGGTCTCGCCGTGGCTGACGATCTCGCCGGGGCCGTGGGCGTCGACGGCGATCGCCGGCAGCCCGCAGGCCATGCCCTCGACCAGCACCTGGCCGAACTGCTCCCGCACCGACGGCAGCACGACGACGTCGGAGGCGTTGAGGAAGCCCGGGAGCTCGTCGTGGCCGTGCCAGCCGGCGAGGAACACGCCCTCGGCGCCGGTCCGCTCGATCGTGTCGGCCGGGTGCTCGCCCTCCCACTCGCCCGGGTAGCCGCCGACGATCACGAGCGGCGCGGGGTGCTCGAACTCCAGGCGGGCGAGCGCGTAGGCCTCGATCAGGAGCCCGACCCGCTTGACGGCCGTGAAGCGCCCGACGTAGAGCAGCGTCGGGCCGCCTGCGAACGCCTTCAGGTCCTCCTCGCCGTAGCCGACGCTGCCGGCCTCCTCGCCGGGCCGCCAGCCCTGCGGCTCGTCGACGAGGTGGCGGCGCCAGTGCGCCGCGCGGTCGACCGGGAGCGGCTGGAACAGCTCGGGGTCGAAGCCGTTGGAGACCCGCACGCAGCGATCGCCGTCGATGCCGAGCAGGCCCTCGGCGCGGTGGACCTGGTTGTCCGAGAGCACGATCAGGCGCTCGCAGCGCGCCGCCCAGGCGCGCATCCGCGCCTCCCATTGCGCGCCGTGGGGCCACTGCGCGCCGCCCTCCTCGATCGCCTCGAGCATCAGCAGCTCGGTGCCGTGCAGGTGGCCGACGACCGGGACGTCCGGCGCGACCCGCGCCGCCGCCTCGTTGAGCGGCGTGAGGTGGTGGAGGTGCAGGACGTCGGCGGCCGCCGCGCCTGCGTCCGCGAGCGCCCGCGCCCACGCGCGCACCTGATGCTCGAAGGCGGCGTCGCCGAGCCGCGCGAAGACCACGTCCGCCGCGCCCTCGCGGTCCTCGTAGGAGGGATGGAAGGGGGGATCGGCGCGCATGGGGTCCGGCGCCTCGAGCGCGGGCGTAAAGTCGACGGTGTGGACGTCGAGCCCGCGGTAGAAGTCGCGCGCGTCGCCGGGGCGGCCGGGCAACGAGAGCGAGCCCGACAGGATCGTCGGCTGCCAGCCGGCACCGGGGAGCGCCGCCGCGAGGTTCTGGGCCACATGCGACGAACCCCCGCGAGGGAAGAACAGGAGCCCCATGAGGACCCGGCGGCGTTCGGCGGCGGCGGACAGGCCCTGAACCTATGACACATCACCACGGCCACCACCACGGGGTCTCGCCCGACGCCGACCGCGGCAAGCTGCGGCTCGCGCTCGGGCTGATCCTCGGCTTCATGGTCGTCGAGGTCGTCGCGGGACTGCTCGCGGACTCGCTGGCGCTGCTCTCCGACGCCGCGCACATGCTCACCGACGCGGGCTCGGTCGGGCTCGCGCTCGTGGCGCTGCGGCTGGCGGCGCGGCCCCCGAGCGGTCGCTTCACCTTCGGCCTCGGGCGGGCCGAGATCCTCAGCGCGCAGGTCAACGGCGCGGCGCTGCTCGTGCTCGCCGGCGTGATCGGCGTCGAGGCGGCGCGCCGGCTCGGCCACCCTCCCGACGTCGAGGGCGGGGTCGTGATCGTGGTCGGCCTCGTCGGCGCCGCGGTGAACCTCGGCTCGGCGTGGGCGCTCGCGCAGGCCGAGCGGCGGTCGCTGAACATCGAGGGCGCGCGGGCGCACGTGCTGACCGACCTCTACGCGTCGCTGGGCGCGGCGATCGCGGGCGCGGTCATCCTCACCACCGGCTTCCGCGAGGCCGACCCGATCGCGGCGCTGCTCGTCTCGGCGCTGATGCTGCGCACCGCCTGGAGCCTGCTGCGCGAGAGCGGGCTCGTCCTGCTCGAGGGCACGCCGCGCGACCTCGACTCCGACGCGGTCGGGCAGGCACTGGCCCGCCACCCGGGCGTGATCGAGGTCCACGACCTGCACGTGTGGGAGGTGACCTCCGGCTTCCCGGCCCTCGCGGCCCACGTGCTCGTCGCGCCGGGCGACGACTGCCACGGGATCCGGCGCGAGCTCGAGCTGCTCCTCGAGGACCGCTTCGCGATCGCGCACACGACGCTGCAGGTGGAGCACGACCACGCCGACGCGCTGCTGGAGATCGACTCGTCCGCTTCCGGTGAGCGGGGCGAGCGTCGGCAGTGACGAGGCGAGCGGGGCCGGACCGCGGTCGGAACGGCGCGCCTACCGCGGCACGAACCGCAGCGCCGTCGAGACCGCGCGCCCGCCAGGCTCGGGGCGGTCGAGGCCGGCGCGGGGCTGGTTGCGCAGCCGGCCGCCGCTGACCAGCGACGTCGAGCCGCCGCCGTCGAGGTTGATCGCGGTATGGCAGCCGAGGCCCGCCATCAGCGCCGCCAGCTCCTCGAGCGTGAGGCCCGCGTCCTGTGCCGACCGGCCGTCGCAGACGACCGCGAGGAGGCGGCCCGGGGCGATCCCGAGGGCGGCGCGCGGGTGGCGGCCGTCGGTGATGTCGGAGTCGAACTGCGCCTGGCCGCCCGAGAAGCCCTCGGGGTCGAGCGCCCGCTCGAAGCACGGCTCGCAGTGGCGCACGAGCAGGCGGTGGCGAATGCGGCGGAGTAGACCGCGGTGGTCGCGCCGTCGGCCAGCGCGGCGCGGGCGAGTTCACCGCGGGCGCGGGGCGCCGAACGTCAAGCTGCCGTGACGTTCGTCCAGTGCCGGCTCGCGCGTTCCAGAGCGGGATCGGGTCAGCTATTCGCCTCTGTCGGGCACAGGCCTCCGAAAAGTCCCATGCGGCGCCCGCCGCGTGGTAAAGATGGCCATGCGCTTGCCCCGCTCGCGTCGCTGGGCCGCTACGGCGATCGCGGTGCTCGCTGCGCTGCTCGTGGTCGACCTCGCCACGGGCCCGGATGTCTTCGTGATCGCCCTCTACGGCATCGCCCCGCTGGTGGCCTCGTTCGGGACCGGCTTGCGGACGACGGCGATCGTCGCCGTCGCAGCGCTCGCGATCGCGCAGATCTCGAGCACGGCGTTCGACGAGATGGACACGACCAACGGCGCCGTCTTCGTCTTCACGGTCGCGGTCCTCGGCGTGCTCGCCTGCGGAACGGCCGTGGCGCGCATCCGCCGCGAGGCCTCGGCCGCCCGCGCCGGGCTGCTCGCGGAGGCCGGCGAGCTGCTCACCACCGCGGCGGATCCCGGCGCGAAGCTCGCGGCCGTCGCGGCCGCCGCCGTTCCCGCGGTCGCCGACCGGTGCACGATCGACCTGGTGGCGCCGGGCGGCGCTCCCCGGCGTGTCGGCGAGGTCCCGCCCGCGGTCGAGCAGGCGCTGGCCCGCGTCAGCGGCGGCTCCGCGCCAGAGGCTTCGCGCAGCGAGCTCGTGATGCCACTCGCCGCCCGCGACGTCCGCTTCGGCGCGCTCGAGCTCGGCCTCGACGGCTCGTCGCGGCGCTTCGGCGCGGAGGACCGGGCGCTCGCCGAGGAGCTCGCCCGGCGCTGCTCCGCCGCGCTCGACACCGCCCGCCTCGTCGAGGAGGCCCGGAACGCCGAGAGCGAGCTGCACGCGGCCTACGGGATGCTCGACGCGATCTTCGAGCGTGCACCGGTCGGCCTCGCGGTGCACGACCGCTCGCTGCGCTACGTCCGCATCAACGACCACATGGCCGAGATCAACGGCCTGCCGGCCCAGGAGCACATCGGGCGCGCGGTCGCCGAAGTGGTTCCGGAGGTGGAGACCGTCGAGGCCGACATGCGCCGCGTGCTGGAGAGCGGCGAGCCGCTGACCGAGCTCGAGGTCGCGGGCACGACCGCCGCCGCCCCGGGCGTCGGCCGCGAGTGGATCGTCTCCTACTGGCCGGTGCGCCGCCGCGACGACCGCCGTGTCGTCGGCGTCGGCGCCGTCGTCTTCGAGGTCACCGAGCGGCGCGCCGCCGAGCGTGCGGTGCGCGAGCAGACCGCACGCTACGAGTCGCTGCTGCTCGCCCTCTCGCAGGTCGGCGAGGCGATGGTGGTGCTCGACGGCGACGGTGCGCTCGAGTACGCCAACCCCGCCTTCGAGGCGATCTGCGGATACAGCACCACAGAGCTCCAGGCGCTGCCTTCCGTCTTCGACCTGATCGTCGAGGAGCAGCGCGAGGGCGCTCGCCGGCGGGCGCAGCTGCGGCTCGAGGGAGGGCGCGGCGCGGGCAACCAGATCACGATCCGCCACCGCGACGGCCACCGGATCCCGATGGAGGTGGCCGGCGTGCCGCTGGACGTCGGCGCGCACCGCCAGTTGGTGGTGGTCGCCCGCGACATCGCGGCGCGCGCGCTCGCCGAGGCCGAGCGCGAGCGGCTCCTGCACCGCGCGGCGTTCCTGGCCGAGGCGAGCGCCGCCTTCGACGCGGTGCTCGACGAGGACGCCACGCTCAACGCGCTCGCCCGCCTCTCGGTCCGCGACCTCGCCGACACCTGCGTGATCCTGCTCGGCGGCTCCGCCGGCGCGATCCGCCGCGTCGCGACGGTGGCGCATGACCCGGAGGACGAGGCGCGCCTGCGGGAGCTCGTGGAGCGCTACCCGTTCGCCAACCGCCGCGCGCACCCCCTGCTCGACGTGCTCGCCGCCGGGCGCGCGCGCCTCGTCGAGCACCCCGACGGCGCCGACATCCCGTTCGAGGACGAGCGCCACCGCGAGCTGGTCGCGGCGTTCGACACCAAGTACACGCTGCTCGTGCCGCTGAGCGCCCGCGGGCGCACGCTCGGCGTGATGGCGCTCGGCTTCAACGCGAAGGTCGGCGCCGGCCACCTCTCGCTGTTCGAGGACGTCGCGCGGCGCGGCGCGCTGGCGATCGACAACGCGCGCCTCTACGAGGAGCGCGCGCAGGTGGCGCGGACGCTCCAGCGCTCGCTGCTGCCCCCGGTGCTCCCGCACGTCCCGGGCGTCGAACTGGCCGCGCGCTACCTCGCGGCCGGCGAGGGCAACGAGGTGGGCGGCGACTTCTACGACTGCTTCCCGACCAGCAACGGCAACTGGGCGCTGGTGATCGGCGATGTCTGTGGCAAGGGCGCGGAGGCCGCCGCCGTGACCGCGCTGGCGCGCTACACCGTGCGCGCGTCGGCCACGCTGCACTCCGACCGCCCGCAGGTCGTGCTCGAGGACCTCAACGCGGCGATCCGCCGCGAGGCCGGCCCCGACAGCCGCTTCTGCACCGTGCTCTACATCGCGCTGAGCCCGCGCGCCGACGGCGTCAAGGCGTGCGTCGCCGCCGGCGGCCACCCGCTGCCGCTGCTCATGCGCGCCGACGGACGGATCGAGACGGCGGGCCGGCCCGGCACGCTGCTGGGCATCCTGCCCGACCCCGAGATCCACTCGACCGAGATCTTCCTCGCGCCCGGCGACACGCTCGTCCTCTACACCGATGGCGTGACCGAGGTCAGCCCGCTCGACGACCGCTTCGGGCCTGAGATCCTCGCCAGGTTCGTGGCCGGCTGCGCGGGCAGCGCGGCCCCGGTGATCGCGCGCCGGATCGAGGAGCAGGTGCTCGAGATCGGCGGCGGCTCGGCCCGCGACGACGTCGCGGTCGTCGTGATGCGGGTGTGCCCCGGCCTCCCCACGCCGTTTGTGGCGGACGAGCCGGGGGTAGCCGCTTCGCGGTGAAGCTGCTCGTCCTCACCCCGGAGCCGATCGACGCCGCGATGCTGCGCTCGACGCTCGGCGACGAGGTCGAGGGCGCCGAGGTGCTGGTGATCTCGCCCGCCTCCAACGAGTCGAAGGTCGCGTTCTGGGTCTCGGACTCCGACGAGGCGATCGAGGAGGCCGAGACGGCGCAGGTCGACACGGTCGAGCATCTCGAGGAGGAAGGCATCGACGCCGCCGGCGACACCGGCGAGAGCGAGCCCGCCGTCGCGCTCCAGGACGCCCTGGCGACGTTCGAGGCCGACCGGATCGTGATCTTCTCGCACCCCGAGGGCGACCGCGACTACCGCGAGGACGACGGCCTGGCCGACGCCGAGGCCCGCTTCGGCGTGCCGGTCACGCACGCCCTCATCTCGCACTAGCCGCACTGCCCGCCCGCGCGGAAATTCCTGAATGGTTGGAGAAATCCCCAGATGCAGGGGATTGTCCAGTTCGGAAGGCGACAAAGTCGGATGGCGGACATTTGGGTGTAGACGAAACGCGCCACGGTATGTAGGGTTCGGCACGATGTCCCTGATCTCCGCAGGACCTCAGAGCCGTGGACAAGCGTCACCCCCGCTGTCGCGCAATGCCGGCATGTCCTCTCGTTCCGGCCGCACGCCGACGAAGAACGCCGTCCGCGCCAGCCAGGCCCGCGCCGCGCTGCTGCGTGAAGCGCGGCGCGACGAGCAGGCCGTGGCCCACTGGCTGCGCGAGCTCGCCAGACCCCAGCGCTAGCCGGATCCCAGCGCGTTTTCGCGAGTTTTACGGGCCGCCCACGCGGGCAGGGCAGACTGTGCGTGAACGTCAACCCGCCTGAGGAGATCCGACATGGCCACAACACCGCTTGAGCAGCTCGACGAACACGGCCAGAGCGTGTGGATCGACTTCCTGTCCCGCGACTTCGTCGAGCATGGCGACCTGCAGGGACTGATCGACCAGGGCGTCCGGGGCGTCACCTCCAACCCGACCATCTTCCAGAGCGCGATCGCCGACGGCGACTCCTACGACGAGCAGCTGAAGGAGATCCTCAAGGAGGAGACGGAGCCCAAGGAGGTCTTCCTCCAGCTCGCCACGCGCGACATCCAGGGCGCCTGCGACCTGCTCAAGCAGGTCCACGACGAGGGTGACGGCAAGGACGGCTGGGTCTCGCTCGAGGTCGACCCGAACCTCGCCCACGACACGCAGGGCACGATCGCGGAGGCGAAGCGTCTGCACCAGCTCGTGGATCGCAAGAACCTGCTCGTGAAGATCCCCGCGACCAAGGAGGGCCTGCCGGCGATCGAGGAGTCGATCGCGAGCGGGATCCCGATCAACGTCACGCTGATCTTCTCGCTCGAGCGTCACCGCGACGTCGCCGAGGCCTACGTCCGCGGGCTCGAGCGGCTGGTCGAGAGCGGCGGGGACCCGGGCAGCGTCGCCTCCGTCGCCTCGTTCTTCGTCTCGCGCGTCGACACGGAGGCCGACAAGCGGCTCGACGCGATCGGCGGCCACGACGAGCTCAAGGGCAAGCTCGCGATCGCGAACGCCAAGCTCGCGTACCAGGTCTACAAGGAGATCTTCTCGGGCGACCGCTGGACGGCGCTGGAGGAGACGGGCGCCTCGGTGCAGCGTCCGCTGTGGGCGTCGACCTCGACCAAGAACGAGGAGTACAAGGACACGATCTACGTCGAGGAGCTGGTCGGCCCCGAGACCGTCAACACGATGCCGCGCGAGCTGGTCGAGGCCGTGCTCGACCACGGCGAGGTCCGCGGCAACACGATCGAGGAGGACGTCGAGGGCGCCCGCACGGTGCTCGAGGACCTCAAGGCGGCCGGCATCGACTACGACGACGTCACCGAGACGCTCGAGCGCGAGGGCGTGGAGAAGTTCGCCAAGTCCTTCAAGGAGCTCTTCTCCGACGTCGAGTCCAAGCGCGACCAGCTGGTGGCCGCATGAGCGAGCTCGGCCAGCAGCTCCGCGTCGACTCGGTCCGCTCCTCCTCGGAGGCCGCCTCGGGCCACCCCACCTCGTCGCTGTCGGCGGCCGACCTGATGGCGGTCCTGCTCGACAAGCACCTGCACCTGGACTTCCAGAACCCCGACAACCCGCGCAACGACCACCTGATCTTCTCCAAGGGCCACGCGTCGCCGCTGTACTACTCGCTGCTCAAGGCAGCGGGGGCGATCAGCGACGAGGACCTGCTGAGCTTCCGCAAGTTCGGCTCGAAGTTCGAGGGCCACCCGGTGCCGATCATCCCGTGGGTCGACGTCGCGACCGGCTCGCTCGGCCAGGGGCTGCCGATCGCGGTCGGCGTCGCGCTGGCCGGCAAGCGGCTGGACCGGCTGCCGTTCCGCACGTGGTGCCTGTGCGGCGACTCGGAGATGGCCGAGGGCTCGATGTGGGAGGCCTTCGAGCACGCCGCGCACGAGGAGCTCGACAACCTGACGGCGATCATCGACGTCAACCGGCTCGGCCAGACGGGCGAGACCATGGTCGGCTGGGACCTCGACACCTACGTCCGCCGGGCCGAGGCCTTCGGCTGGCACGCGATCGCGATCGACGGACACGACGACGACGCGATCGACGCGGCCTACACCGAGGCGCGCGAGACCAAGGGCAAGCCCACGGTCATCATCGCCAAGACCAAGAAGGGCAAGGGCGTCTCGGCGGTCGAGGACCTCCCCGGCAAGCACGGCAAGCCGGTCGAGGACGAGGAGGCGGCGATCGAGGAGCTCGGCGGCTACCGCGAGCTCTCCGTCGACGTCAGCCCGCCCGAGGGCGACGGCGAGCCGCACTCCTTCGAGGTCGAGGGCGGCGAGCTGCCGACCTGGGACCTCGGCGAGGAGGTCGCGACGCGCGAGGCCTACGGGAAGTCGATCACCGCGCTGGGGTCGATGCGCGGCGACGTGGTGGCGCTCGACGGCGAAGTGTCGAACTCGACGCACTCCGAGATGTTCCGCGAGGCGCATCCCGACCGCTACTTCGAGCAGTACATCGCCGAGCAGCAGATGATCGCCACGGCAGTCGGCCTCCAGGTCCGCAACTGGGTGCCGTTCGCATCGACGTTCGCCGCGTTCCTGTCCCGCGCGTACGACTTCGTGCGCATGGCCGCGGTGTCGCGCGCGAGCCTGCGGCTCTCGGGGTCGCACGCCGGCGTCTCGATCGGAGAGGACGGCCCGTCGCAGATGGCGCTCGAGGACTTCGCGTCCCTGCGCGCGATCCACGGCAGCTGCGTCCTGCACCCCTCCGACGCCAACCAGACGGCGAAGCTGATCGAGGCGATGGCCGACCGCAAGGGCATCTCCTACATGCGCACCCTGCGCGGCAAGACGGAGGTCCGCACCCCGGCCGACGAGGCCGTGACGATCGGCGGCAGCCGCGTCGCGCACGAGGGTGACGGCGTCGCCATCCTCGCCTGCGGGATCACCGTCGACCAGGCGGTCGCCGCCGCCGAGCAGCTCAACGGCGAGGGCGTCAGCGCCCGCGTCATCGACTGCTACTCGATCAAGCCGATCGACGCCGACGCGGTCCGCGCCGCCGCCCGCGAGTGCGGCGCACTGATCACCGTCGAGGACCACTGGCCCGAGGGCGGGCTGGGCGACGCGGTCCTCGACGCGCTGGCCGAGGCCGACGACCGCCCGCCGGTCCACAAGCTCGCGGTCCGCGACATGCCGACCTCCGGCAAGCCGGACGAGCTCCTGCACGCCGCGGGGATCGACACCGAGGCGATCGTCGAGGCCGCGCGGCAGTTGGCGCGGGCCGGGTCGCCTGCTTAGCCGCGGCGCGAACGTCAACTGCGCATCGAGGAGGGTGCCCGGATCGCCACGACTTTCCGGTTCCGACGGGGCGCCGCGGCACCCTGAGCCCTCCCCTCGATGCGCAGTTCTCTACGACACCTACGCCGAGGAGCTCAGGCCGATCGGGGCGGTCGCGTGACGACGTCGCGGATCGCCGGGTACAGCGCGCGGAACACCTCGCGCTGCTCCCCGTAGAGCTCGATCCAGTCCGCCACGGGCTCGACCGTCGACGTCGGCCGCACGACCGCCTCCGCCGCCTCCGCGGGCGAGGCCCAGAGGCCGCCCGCGACGCCGCCGAGCAGCGCCGCGCCGAACGCGGCCCCCTCGTCGGCGGCGGTGCGCTCGAGCGGCAGCTCGAGCACCGACGCCACGATCCGCAGCCACTCCTCCGAGCGCGCCCCGCCGCCCGAGATCCGCCCGCGGTCGGGCAGCGGCCCGAGCTCGGCGATCAGGTCGAGCGAGTCGCGCAGGCCGAAGGCGACGCCCTCGAGCACGGCGCGCACGAGCGCGCCGCGGTCGTGGCGCAGCGACAGCCCCGTGAAGGACCCGCGTGCGTCGGGGTCGGCGTGCGGCGTGCGCTCGCCGGCCAGGTACGGGAGGAACGTCAGCCCCTCCACCCCGGGCTTCCACTCGGCGGCCGCCTTCACCAGCTCGCTGTAGTCGGCGCCCGGCGCGACCGTGTTGCGCAGCCACGCCAGAGACCCTGCGGCGGAGAGCATCACGCCCATCGCGTGCCAGGTGTCCGGCACGGCGTGGCAGAACGAGTGCACGCGTGCCTCCTCGTCGGCCGCGAACTCGGGCAGCGCGCAGAACACGACGCCGGAGGTGCCCAGCACGACCGACAGCGGCGCGCCCGCCTCGACGACCCCGACGCCGAGCGCGCCGGCGGCCTGGTCGCCCGCTCCGGCGGCCACCGGGATGCCGTCGCTCGTCTCGCCCGACACCTCGGGCGACTCGAGCGCGCGCGGCAGCCAGTCCATGTCGATCTCGAGCGCCTGGCAGACCTCCTCGCTCCAGCGCCGGTGCGCGACGTCGAAGAGCAGCGTGCCGGAGGCGTCGGCGACGTCGATCGCCCGCTCGCCGCAGAGGCGCAGCCGGACGTAGTCCTTCGGCAGCAGGATGTGCGCGATCCGCTCGTAGACGTCGGGCTCGTGCTCGCGCAGCCACAACAGCTTCGGGGCGGTGAAGCCCGTGAGCGCGCGGTTGCCGGTCGCGGCGATCAGCGACGACAGCCCGATGCGCTCCTCGATCTCCTCGCACTGCTCGCCGGTCCGCTGGTCGTTCCAGAGGATCGCGGGCCGCAGGACCTGCTCGTCGGCGTCGAGCGCGACGAGACCGTGCATCTGGCCCGACATCCCGATCCCCGCGACGTCATCGGCGCCCAGCTCCTCGAGCGCCTGCTGGGTGCCGCGCCACCAGTCCTCGGGATCCTGCTCGGCCCACCCGGGCTTGGGCGTGGAGAGGTCGTAGCCGACCTCCGCGCGGCCGACGATCTCGCCGTCCTCGGCCACGGCCAGCGCCTTCACGCCGCTGGTCCCGACGTCGAGCCCGACCGCGACCCTCATGCGACCTCCTCGCTCGCGCCGGACTCCGCCGACGCGTAGAGCGCCTCGATCACACGGGCCTGCGCGAGCGCGTCCTGCACCCCGAGCAGCGGCGGCTCCTCGCCGCGCGCGGCGTGCGCGAAGTTCTCGAGCTCGTGGCTGTACGGGTTGGCGCCGGCGATCTCGATCGTCTCGTCCTTCCCGCCGCGCGTCAGCACGATCCCCGGCGACCGGCCGTGCCACGGGTCGGCGACGTACAGCGAGCCCTCCTCGCCGATCGCCTCGAGCCCGAAGCGGTCCTGCACCGCGAGCCCGCAGTCGAACTGGGCGAGCACGTCGTCCGGGAAGCGCAGGGTGGCCGAGAAGGCCACGTCCACGCCCTTGCCGCCGAGCACCCGCTCGCCCGCGACGCGCTCCGGCTCGGTCCCCGCAACGAAGCGCGAGCCGCTCACGCAGTAGCACCCGACGTCCATCAGCGCACCGCCGTCGAGCTCGCCGTTGAGACGGATGTCGTCCGGCTCGCCCAGCGGGAACGAGAACGAGGCGCGCACGAGCCGCAGCCGGCCGATCACGCCGTCGTCGAGCAGCTCGCGCAGCCGCTGCGTCTGCGGGTGGTGGCGCCACATGAACGCCTCCGCCAGCAGCCGCCCCGACCGCTCGGCGACGGCGAAGGCCTCCACGGCCTCCGCCGGCCGCCGCGTCAGCGGCTTCTCGCACAGCACGTGCTTGCCCGCCTCGAGCGCCCGCACCGACCACGGCACGTGCATCGAGTTGGGCAACGGGTTGTAGATCGCCTCGACCTCGGGATCGGCGAGCAGCTCCTCATACGAGCCCAGCGCCCGCTCGATCCCGTGCTCGCGCGCGAAGGCCTCCGCGCGCGAGCGGTCCCGCGAGGCGACGGCCACGACCGCCGCCTCGTCGGTTCCTCCGGCGCCCGCAAGGAGCTTCCGGTTGATGTTGGCCGTGGAGAGCAGTCCCCACTTCATGCTCGGCCCGATGCCTCGCGTCCCTTCCGGGAGATCGAGTCGACCGTGACGGCGAGCAGCAGGACGCCGCCGGTGAGCACGAACTTCGTGCCCGACGACAGCCCGAGCAGGCCGAGGCCGTTGTCGATCCCGAGCATGACGACCGCGCCCAGGAGCGCCGCCTTCATGGTGCCGCGGCCGCCGAACAGCGACGTGCCGCCGATCACCGCGGCGGCGATCGGGTATAGCAGCGCCTGGCCGCCGCCCGTGTTGGTGTCGACCGAGCGCAGGCGCGACGCGAGGATGATGCCGCCGATAACGGCCATCAGCGACACGATCGCGAAGCACGCGATGCGCACGTTGTCGACGTTGATGCCGGCGCGCCTCGCCGCCTCGGCGTTGCCGCCGACGGCGTAGATGTGGCGGCCGAACTTCGTCCGGTTGAGGATGAAGGTCCAGAAGACGAAAAGGCCGGCGACCACGAGCCCGGCGTAGGGCACGCCGCGATTCTGGTTGGCGACGTAGACGATCAACGCCAGCGCGACGCCGAGCGCGACGATCCGCAGCGCCACGATCAGCGTCGGGTCGATCTCGATGCCGGCCGCCCTGCGCGAGCGCTGCCGCGTGAGCAGGACCGCCGCATACAGCGCGACGGTCACGATCGCGAGGATCCACGCGGTCCCGTCGGGCACGAAGTTGTTCGCGACCCCGATGATGAAGTCGTTCTGGAGGATCACGGTGCCCTTGCTGCCGATCAGCAGCAGCACGACGCCGTTCCAGGCCAGCAGGCCCGCCAGCGTGACCACGAACGACGGCACGCCCAGCTTGGTGATGATCAGCCCGTGGAAGGTCCCGATCGCGAGCCCCGCGCCCAGCACGATCACGAGCACGAGCCAGGTCGGCAGCACGCTGCCGTCCGGGGTCAGCAGGATCGCCAGCAGCACGCCGCCGACGCCGGAGACGAAGCCGATCGAGAGGTCGATCTCGCCCAGCAGCAGCGCGAACGTGACGCCCATGGCGATGACCGCATAGGGCGCGGTCTGCACGATCAGGTTGACGAAGTTGCCCGCCGTCAGGAAGCGGTCGTTCTGGCTCTGGAAGATGATCGCGATGATGATCAGGCCGAGGACGATCGGCAGCGAGCCGAGCTCGCCGCCGCGGACGTTGGCCCACCAGCCGCGCGCGTAGGCGCTCAGGGTCGCGGTCGGAGGCGCCGACGGCTCGACGTCGACCGGAGGCGCGGTTGTGCTCATGCCATCACCTCGTCGCCCTGGCCGGGCACCGAGGACAGCGTGCCGGCGGTGATCGCCTCGACGACCTTCTGGGAGGTGGTCTCCGTGCGCTTGAACTCGGCCACGTTCTGGCCGAGCCGGAGCACGGTGATGTTGTCGGCGACCTCGAAGACGTCGTGCAGGTTGTGGGAGATCAGGATGACGGCGAGCCCCTGCTCGCCGAGGCGCTTGACCAGCTCGAGCACCTGGCGTGTCTGCGCGACGCCGAGGGCGGCGGTCGGCTCGTCGAGGATCACCACGCGCGAGTTCCACATGACGGCCTTGGCCACCGCGACGGACTGGCGCTGACCGCCCGAGAGCCCGGCGACCGTCTGGCGCACCGACTTGATCGTCGTCACCGAGAGGCCCTTGAGCGTCTCCGACGCCCGCTTCTCCATGGCCGTCTCGTCGAGGCGCAGCAGCGAGCTGACCTCCTCGCGGCCGAGGTACATGTTCTGGACCACGTCGAGGTTATCGGCGAGCGCGAGGTCCTGATAGACGACCTCGATGCCGAGGTCGGCGGCGTCCTTGGGGCCGTGGATGTTCACCTGGTTGCCCTCGAAGACGATCTCGCCGCCGTCGATCGGGTGGATGCCGGCAATGCACTTGATCAGCGTCGACTTGCCCGCGCCGTTGTCGCCGACGAGCGCCATGACCTCGCCGGGAGCGACGTGGAAGTCCACGTCGTAGAGGACTTGAACCGCGCCGAAGGACTTGGAGACCTTGCGCAGCTCGAGGATGGGGGGCGCCTCCTGGCGCCCCCCGGTCTCGACCGTCATCAGAGCCCTGCCCCCGAGCACTTCGAGGCCAGCTTGCCGGCGCAGATCTCTTCCTTCTTGGGGAAGTCCGGCTCGCCGAGGTAGTCCTTGATCGAGTCCTTGGTCACCGCGACCGGCTCCAGGAGCACGGCCGGGACGTCCTTGTTCTCGTTGTTGACCGAGGCGGTCGCCTCAGTGGGCTTCTCGCCCTTGGACAGCGTGATCGCCAGCTTGGCGGCCGCGTCGGCCTCCTTCTTGATCGCCTTGTAGACCGTCATGCACTGGTCGCCCGCGACGATGTTCTGGACGCCCTGCAGTGTCGCATCCTGCCCCGTGACCGGGATCTGCGGGAGCTTGCGCTGCTTGAGCGCCGAGATCGCCGCGTTGCCGAGGCCGTCATTGGCCGCGAGCACGCCGTCGATCTTGTTGGACTGCTTCTGCAGGATCTGCTCGAAGATCGTCAGCGCCTTCTGGTTGTCCCAGTCCGGCACGGACTGATCGGCGACCTTCTTGTAGCTGCCGTCGTCGAACTTCGGCTGCAGCACCGAGTCGTAGCCCTTCTTGAACAGCGTCGCGTTGTTGTCCGTCGGCGAGCCGTTGAGCTCGGCGATCGCAGCGCCCTTCTTGTCACCGAGGCAGTCGACGAGTCCCTGACCCTGAAGCTTGCCGACCTTCTCGTTGTCGAAGGAGACGTAGTAGTCCGAATCGCCCTTCAGCGTGAGGCGGTCGTAGTCGATGACCTTGACGCCCTGGGACTTGGCGTTGGCCGCGATGGCCGCGCCCGAGCCGGAGTCGAGGTTGACGAGCAGCAGCACCTTCGCGCCGTTGGTGATCGCCTGCTCGGCCTGCTGCTGCTGCGTGGACTTGTCGCCCTCGGCGTTCTGAATCGTGTTCTTCACGCCGGCGTCGTCGAACGCCTTCTTGAGGAACGGCCGGTCGACCGTCTCCCAACGAACCGACGACTTCGAGTCGGGCAGCAGAACGGCCACGCCGCCGGCCTTCTTGCTGCTGCTGCTCGAACTGCTGGAGCTGCTGCTCCCGCTGTCGCTGCCGCATGCGGCCACGGGTACTGCCAGGGCTGCGACGCCCGCACAGAGCGCCAGCCGGTTCCACCTGAACCTCACGGTCTTCCTCCTCGTTGGATTGCCATCGGATGCGGCGCCAGACGCGCCGCGAGATGCTCGGACTGCAAGAGGGCCAGTGCGAGCGCGCCGAGCACCTGCGCTCGCTCGCCCAGGACCCCTGCCACGATCCGTGCGTCCTCCGCGGCCGGCGCGATCGCGTACCGGCCCACGGCCTCTCGCATCGGATCGAGCAGAAGGTCGCCGGCCTCACCCAGGTCTCCACCCACCACGATCGTGTCGGGGTTGAGCACATTGCAGATCGCCGCCACCGCCCGGCCCAGCACCCGCCCGGCGTCGGCGATCGCGCGCTGGCAGCCGGCGTCGCCGGCCTTGGCCAGCCGCACGATGTCGTGGACGCCCAGGACCTCGCCGCGGCTGCGCCGCAGCAGGTCGGTGAGCGCCGGGCCCGAGATGTAGGTCTCGAGGCAGCCGCGGTTCCCACAGCGGCAGATCGGGCCGGTCTCGTCGACCAGCACGTGGCCGATCTCCCCCGCCATGCCGCCGCCGCCGCGGTAGGGGCGGCCGTCGACGATCAGGCCCGCTCCGATGCCGGAGGAGATCATCACGTAGACGGCGTTGCGCGCATCGCGTGCGGCGCCCAGCGTGACCTCGGCGAGCGCGCCGAGGTTGGCGTCGTTGTCGAGGTGGACGGGCAGGTCGCCGAGGCGCCGGCTCATCTCCGCCGCCACCGCGAGGCCCTCCCAGCCGGGAAGGATCGCCGTCGGGCGCACCGCGCCGCGGTCGTGGTCGATCGGGCCCGAGAGCGCCATGCCGACGCCGATCACGTCGGCGTGGGCGAGCCCCGTCTCGGCGAGCAGCTCGTCGACCAGCGCGGCCGCCGTGTCGAGCGAGCCCTCCGCGTCGTGATCGACGTCCTCGGCGCGGATCGCCTCGGCGAGCACCGTGCGCGAGAGGTCCGAGACCGCCGCGTGGATGCGGTCGTGGCCGAAGTCGATGCCGACGACGGCGCCGGCCGAGCGGTCCAGCGACAGCAGCGTCGGCGGGCGGCCGGTGGCCATGCTGGCCGGGGCGTCGGGGTCCGAGTACTCGACGACGAGCCCGTTGCCCTGCAGGTCCGCGACGAGGCTCGAGACGGTGGAGCGCGAGAGCCCCGTGACGCGGGCGATCTCCGCCCGGCTGGCCGTTCCGCGTTCGCGCAGGGTCTCGACCACCCGTAGGCGATTCAATTCGCGCAGCGACTCAAGCGACCCGGTCCTCACTCCGCTGGCGACCCTCTCGCACTCGGACCCTTCTGTCAAGACTCCGAACGAACTCTTGCGTGCGCTCGTCGGTGAATGTTCAGGACGCGGAGGAAAGAACCGGGAGCTCCTGCTCGAGCTCGATCACCGGGCGGAAGAGGTCGCCGTGCTCGGTGACGCGCGCCAGAACGCCGTCCGAGGTGAACGCGAGCGCGTCGGGATCGCCGCTGTCGAGCACGCCCTCGACCTCCTCCCAGCGCAGCGGCGTCGAGACGGTCGGCCGCTCGCGGGCCCGCAGCGAGTAGACGTTGACCGTCGTCTTGTGCTCGTCGTTCTGGCTCCAGTCCACGAGCACCTTGCCCGTGCGCAGGGTCTTCTTCATGTCCGACACGACCAGCTCGGGGTGCCGGCGCTCGAGCACTTGGGCGATGCCGCGGGCGAACGGCTTGGTCTGGTCGTAGCGCGCCGGCGTGTTGAGCGGCACGTAGACCTGCATCCCCTTCGAGCCCGAGGTCTTGGGGAAGGCCTCGAGGCCGAGGTGCCCGAACGCCTCGCGCAGCCGCAGTGCCACCTCAGCGCACTCGACGATCGTCGCGGGCGGCCCGGGGTCGAGGTCGAAGGCCACGATGGTGGGCACGCTGACGTCTGCCGCGAGCGCGAGCGACGTGTGGAGCTCGAGGTCGGCGAGGTTGGCCAGCCACACCAGCGTCTGCAGGTCGTCGGCCAGGCAGTACTCGATCGTGCGCGAGTTGTGACGGCTCCAGACGGGCGCCACGGCGACCCAGTCGGGGCGGTGGCGCGGGCACTGCTTCTCGTAGAAGTAGGGCCCGGTCACGCCGTCCGGATAGCGCTTGAGCGTCAGCGGCCGGCCGCGCAGGTGGGCGAGCAGGACGGGCGCGATCCGCGTGTAGTAGTCGATCACCTGGCCCTTGGTGAACCCGGTCTCGGGATAGAAGACCTTGTCGAGGTTCGAGAGCGAGAGCCGGTGGCCGTCGATGTGCACCTCGAGGCGCTTGGCCATGGGCGGCGACGGTAGTGGGTCGGGGCGCCAGACGGGGTTTGGGTCGACGGTCCCCGGGTTAAGCCCGGTGTATGGCCACGAATCCGAAGATCGACAAGAACGACCCGGCGCAGGTTGAACGCGCCCGCGCCCTGGTCGTCCAGACTCTGCAGGAGGCGCATGCCACGGAGCAGGCGCTCGTCACCAACCTGCGCGCCCACATCGCGATGACCCCCCGCGGGGCCTACCGCGAGTCGCTGGAGCGCCACCTGACCGAGACCCAGCAGCACGAGCGCGCCGTCGCGCGCCGGATCCGCGAGATCGGCCGCGACCGCGGCGTGCTCTCCGCCGTCTACGGCGCGGTGACCACCGCCGTCGGGCAGGCGCTCGTCCTCACCAAGGGCCCGCTCGACCTGCTGCGCGGCGGCCCTGACGGCGACGAGAAGCTGCTCAAGAACGCGCGTGACGAGGTCGCCACCGAGGCGCTGGAGATCGCGATCTACGACGCGCTGGAGGCGCTCGCGCAGGCGATCGGCGACGACGCCACCGCCCGCCTCGCCGCCCGCCACCGCGGGCAGGAGGAGCGGATGCTCGAGCAACTGCGCGCGCACATCCCGAAGCTCGCCAACGCCGTCGTGCAGGCGCGCGCCACGGGCCGGGGCACCTACGACTGGGAGACCACGGGCGCGGCCGACAGCGCGCGCAAGACGGCCCGCACCGCGCAGCGCAAGGCCACGACCGCGCGCCGGCCGCGCGCGAAGAAGGCCGAGCCGCCGTTCTCGGACTACGACAAGCTCAACGCCGGCGAGGTCGTCTCGAAGCTCACCGACCAGCCCCAGGAGCAGCTCGCCCAGGTGATCGCCTACGAGCGCGCCAACCGCAAGCGCGCCACGGTGATCGAGCGCGCGCAGAGCCTGCAGGAGAACGAGCCGTTCCCCGGCTACGACGACCTGACGGCGCGCGAGATCGCCCAGCGGGTGCGCGACGCCGACGAGGCAACGGCGCAGAGGGTGCGCGACTACGAGGGGCGCCACCAGCGCCGCGTGGAGGTCCTCGAGGCCGCCTCGCGCCAGCTCAACAACAGCGGGCGCTCGTCATGAGCGGCGCCGTGCTCGAGATCCCCGCTCCGCAGGATCCGACGGGGCCGATCGTCCCGGACACGCCCACCCAGCCCGCGGTCCCGAACGACCCGGCTTACCCCGCGGTGCCGGACATGCCGGACGGCCCCTCCGCGCCGGAGCCCGACGACCCCGCGCCCCCCAGCCCTGACGGGCCGTCGGTCCCGGCGCCGGACGAGAGCTAGCCGGGACACGATCCACCGGCCGGGCGCGGCCGTAGTATCGGCGTCATCGGGGTCCCTCTCGCCGCTGACACCGGCTTCACCTTCGCCGGCACGTTTCCGATCGGGCTGCTGTTCGTCGGCATCGCCGTCTTCGCCGCCGTCGGGGCGATGTCGCACGAGCACGAGCGTGCCTTCTCGGCGTCGCTGATCTATCTCGGGCTCGGGGCGGTCGCCGCCCTCGCGATCCGGGTGTTCGACATCCCGTGGCTCGACCCCTTCGGCGACGCGAAGGTGATCGAGCACATCGCGGAGGTCGCGCTGATCTTCGCCCTGTTCTCCTCGGGGCTGAAGCTCGACCGCCCGCTGCGCTGGCGCGAATGGGGGTCCGTGACGAGGATGCTCGCGCTCGCGATGCCGCTCACCATGGTGGGGATCGCGCTGTTCGGGACCCAGGTGATGGGCCTCTCGCTCGGCGCGGCGCTGCTGCTCGGCGCGACGCTCTCCCCCACCGATCCCGTGCTGGCGGGCGACATCGGCGTGGGGCCGCCCGGTGACGAGGCCGAGCACGAGCCGAACTTCGCGCTGACCGCCGAGGCGGGCGGCAACGATGGCCTCGCCGCGCCGCTCGTCCTGATCGGGATCTTCGTGGCCGGGAAGGGCGGCACCGGCTGGCTCGGCGAGTGGCTCGTGGCCGACCTCCTCTACGCGTGTGCGGCCGGCGTGGCGATCGGCGCCGCCGTCGGGTGGTCGGCGGCATGGAGCGTCCGGCGCCTGCGCGATCGCGAGCTGCTGGCGCCCGCGTTCGACGGCTACCACGCGGTCGCCACCGCGCTCGTCGTCTACGGCGCCGCCGAGGCCGCCGGCGGCTACGGCTTCCTCGCCGTCTTCGCGGGCGGCCTGGCCTTCCGCCGCTACGAGCACGACCACGAGCTCAACGGGCGCGTCCACGCGGGCGCCGAGCAGGTCGAGAAGTTCATGGAGCTCGCCGCGATCCTGCTGCTCGGCTCGCTGCTCACCGGCGAGGGCCTGACCGCGCCGGGGTGGGAGGGCTGGCTGCTCGCGATCGTGCTGCTCGTGGTCATCCGCCCGCTGAGCACGTTCGTCTCCCTCTTCCGCTCCCAGGTCGAGACGGCGGGCGGCCGCACCTTCGTCGCCTGGTTCGGGGTGCGTGGGGTCGGGACGATCTACTACGCGGCGACGATCGTGGGCGCGGGCGTCCTCTCCGGCGGCGAGGAGCAGCTCGTGGTGTGGACCGCGATCGCCTGCGTGATCGTCTCCATCGTGGTCCACGGCGTCACGGGCGGGCCCGCGCTGCGGCTGCTGTTCCGGAACCTGCGCGAGGAGGAGGAGCGCGCCGCAGCCGGAGAGCCGGAGCTCAGGCCGCGATCCGCTCCAGAGCCGGCGACGCCTCACGCTCGTTGAGCAGGTCGAGCACGGCGCGCTCGACGACGGACTGGTGGATCGGGAGCTCGCCGGGCTCGTCGGTGTCGGCGATCTCCTCGAGCACGCCGCGGATGATCAGGCCGCCGTTGTAGGCGTCGATCACGCGCGGGTCGATGTAGGAGGCGCGGCAGACCGCGGGCGTGTTGCCGAGGTAGTGCGAGACCTCCTTGACCGCGCGCGCCACCGCGCGCTTGCGGCCGGTCTCGGTGAGCGCGACCTCGCCCGAGACGGCGAGCGCGATCGCGGCGAGCATCGTCGCGGCCCAGGTGCGAAAGTCCTTGGCCGTGAAGTCGGCGCCGGTCGCCTCCTTGAGGTACTCGTTGATGTCGGGCGAGCGGACGTCGGCCCACGCGCGCCCGTTGCGGTAGGCGAGCAACTCCTGGCCGCCGCCGCGCCGGCGCTTGAGCGCCGAGATCACCTCGAAGGCCGCCGGGTCGACGACGCCCTGGATCCGGCGCTTGCCGCTCTTGGCGATGTAGTCGAACACCATGCCGCGGTGCGCGGGGTCGAGACGAACGTGCTCCTTGCGCATCGTGGCGAGGCCGAAGGACTCGTTCTGGACGGCGTACTGCTCCGAGCCGATCCGGAAGAAGCCGCGGTCCAGCAGCCGCACCGCGCAGGCCAGGACCCGCTCGCGGGTCAGCTCCTCGGTCCCGGTGAGGTCGCCGTCGACGTGCTCGCGCAGCCCGGGCAGGGCGCGTGCGAAGCGGGTCATCTCGTCGAACTTCTCGCTGTCGCGACGGGTGCGCCACTGCGGGTGATAGAGGTACTGCTTGCGCCCCGCGGCGTCCATGCCGGTCGCCTGCAGGTGGCCGCGCGAGTCCGGGCAGATCCAGACGTCCTTCCAGGCCGGCGGGATGCCGAGCTCCGAGATGCGGGCGAGATCCTCGGGCTCGGTGACCTTCTCCCCGTCGGCGTCGAGGTAGGAGAAGCCCTTCCCCTGGCGGCGGCGGGTCAGGCCTGGGGAGGAGCAATCGGCACGGCGCAGCCGGGGGGACATCCCACGAGTCTTCCCGGAACGCGCCCGGGTTACTTCTTCGCGCCGGCCTTGGCGCGCGACGAGCTCTTCTTGGCCTTCGGCTTCGACGGGGAATCGTCGTCGGCATCGGCCTTCTTGCCGTTGGACTTGCCGCCGCCCGCGCCGGGGTCCTTGACCGCGGCGAGGCTCGCCTCGAGCGCCGCCATCAGGTCGGGGACCTTCGTCGGCTCGTCGGCCTGCGGCTGGATCGCGATCTCCTCGCCCTCGGCCTTGCGCTCGACGAGCTCGAGCACCTTCTCGCGGTACTCGTCGTGATACTTGGAGGGCTCGAAGTCCGAAGCCAGCGAGTCGATCAGCTGCTGGGCCATCTTCAGCTCGCGGTCGGAGGTCTTGAGGTCCTTCGCGTTCGGCACCCCGTCGAGGTCGTCGGTCGGGACGACCTCGTCGTGGAAGATCATCGTCTCCATCGTCAGCACGTCGCCGGCCGCCGGGCGGATCGCGACGAGCTGCTCCTTGGAGCGGATCACCACGCGCGCGATCGCGACCTTGCCGGACTCGCGCATCGCCTCGAGCAGCAGCCCGTAGGCCTTCCCCGCGCCCTTGTCCGGGACGAGGTAGTACGGGTGGTCGTAGTAGATCGGGTCGATGTCCTCGAGGTCGACGAAGTCCTCGATGTCGATCGCGCGGGTCTTCTCGGGGGCGACCGAGTCGAGCTCCTCGGGCGTGATCACGACGTAGCGGTCCTTGGTCAGCTCGAAGCCCTTGACGATCTTCTCGTACGGGACCTCATCGTCGGTGACCGAGTCGACCCGCTTCTGCGAGATCCGATGACCGGTGTCCGCGTTGAGCTGGTGGAAGCGGACGGTCTTGCGAGAGACCGCCGAGTAGAGCTTCACCGGCACGTTGACCAGTCCGAAGGAGATTGCGCCGCTCCACATTGATCGAGCCATGGGACCTATTCTGCCGCAGACGGGCCGTCGGTACGCATGAGGCGATGCACGGTGACGCGCCCGTCGGCCTCGTCCTCCCGCGTCCAGCCCTCGGCCAGCCCGTCCAGCAGCGCACCGGCGGCTGCCCTCCCGGGGTCGGCGATCCACACCTCACGGCCCAGTCGCGGCAGCAGGTCGAGCAGCGGCGCGACGTTGCGGCGCTCGTAGAGCACGTCGGCGGCGAGCACGAGGTCCCACGGCGCGCGCTCGACGATCGCGGCGGGGTGAGCCCAGTCGACGATCGCGGTCTCCAGCACCGCCTCGTTGCGCTCGGCGTTGTCCTCGAGCAGCGCGATCGCCTGCGGCGACCAGTCGGTCGCCAGCACGCGCCCGCCCGCGAGCGCGGCGGCGAGGCTCGGGAGTCCGAGCCCGCAGCCGAGCTCGAGCACGCGCGCGCCCCGCAGCGAGCGCGCGGCGACGCGGCGTGCGAGCGCCACGCCGCTCGGCCACAGCTCGGCCCAGTAGGGCAGGTACTCCTCGTGCTCGAAGGCGTGCTCGTCGAGGAGGGCCTCGGTGTCGCGCGGGCGCAGGACCTGCAGCGCCGCCCCGCGCAGCCCGACGCTCTCCTCGATGAGGTCGTCCACCTAGGCTGCGGCGGCCCGGGAGATCGCGGCGATCTCCTCGTCTGAGAGCTCGAGCTCCGCCGCGCGGACGGAGTCCGTGATGCTCTCGGGCCGGCTGGCGCCCGGGATCGGGATGACGGTCGGGCCCTGGGCGAGCAGCCACGCGAGCGCGACCTGCTGCGGCGACACGTCGTGCGTCTCGGCGGCCGTGCGCACCGCGTCGACGGTGCCGGTGGAGTCCGACTTGCCGATCCCGCCGAGCGGAGACCAGGGCAGGAACGCGATCCCGCGCTGCGTGCAGGCGTCGAGCTCGCCCTTGGCCAGCGGCGAGGTGAAGCCGAGCGAGAGCTGATTCTGGACCGAGACGATCTCGACGATGCCGAGCGCCTCCTCGAGCTGCTCGACCGTGCAGTTGGAGAGGCCGACCCAGCGCACCTTGCCCTCGTCCTGGAGCTCTTTGAAGGTGCCGACCGACTCTGCGTACGGGACCTTCGGATCCGGGCGGTGGAACTGGTAGAGGTCGATCCAGTCGGTGTCGAGCGCCTTCAGCGAGGCCTCGCAGGCGTCGCGGATGTGCTCGGGGCGGCCGTCGACCTCCCAGGCGCCACCGGGGCGGATGTGGCCCGCCTTGGTGGCGACGACGATGCCGTCGCGGCGGCCCTTGAGCGCCTTGGCGATCAGCCGCTCGTTGTGGCCGACCTCGTCCTCCCCGGTGCAGTAGGCGTCGGCCGTGTCGATGAGGGTGACGCCGGCGTCGACCGCGGCCTGGATGACGCGGATCCCCTGCGCCTCGTCGGGGCGACCGGAGAGCGCGAGCGGCATCCCGCCGAGCCCGATCGGGAAGACCTCGGTGTCCGCGAGGCGGCGGCTTTTCGTCTGGGTAGTTGTCATCACAATCACCTCCCCGGTCGCGGCCCGCCACAAACCGCCGCCGCGGCCGCCTCGCCCGAGCGGACGGGGCCGTTCATGTAGCAGGCGGCTCAGCGTCGCGAGCACGGCCGCGCGGCGCGGCCCTGTCAGGTGGTCGCCGCCGCCGAAGCTCGGGAAGCGCTCGAAAGGTTCAGCGTGCGGCCGCCGACCCGGTCGGCTTCGAGCGACTCCAAGCCGTGTAAACTCCTCAATCTTGACTGGTTTTACTAGAAAAGCCCATCCCTACCGCGACCTCGACGTCATCGACGCACGCGGCCCGCGCACGAACCAGACCGTGATCGGGACGCTGTCCGCGGTCGCGCTGCTGACGGGCGCATGGTGGATCGTGCCACTGCTGGCGCTCCAGCTGGGGCTCGGCCTCACGCTCGGCCGCCGCTGGTGCCTCCCGTGCGTCGCCTACTTCGAGCTGATCCAGCCACGCCTCGGCGAGGGCCCGCTCGAGGACTCGAGGCCGCCGCGGTTCGCGAACATGATCGGCGCGGGCTGCCTCACCGGCGCCACCGCCTTCTTCCTCGCCGGCGTCCCGCTCGCCGGCTGGCTGCTCACCGGCCTCGTCGCCGCCCTCGCCCTGCTCGCCGCCGTCACCGGCATCTGCACCGGCTGCCGGGTGCACAAGCTGATCTACGGCGAGTGCGAGGTCTGCGACGTGCCGCTCGCCCCCTAGGCCTCCGGCGGCCCGACCTGTGTGGGGTCGAGGTCGTCGCGCAGCCCCTTGTAGGAGGGCTGGCGCAGCGTCCCCGCGTGCGTGACCTCGGAGTAGTCGACGACGCACACGAGCCGCGGCTCGACGAAGCGCGTGAGCTTCGGCGGCTGGCGGCCCGAGAACGGGCTGGTGTCGCTGGCCAGCGGTTCGAGCGTCGCCCCGAGCCGCCCCAGCTCGGCCTGCGTGAAGCCCGTCCCGACGCGTCCCGCGTAGTGCAGCTCGCCGTCTTTGTAGAAGCCGACCACGAGCGCGCCGAGGCGGCCTGAGCGCCCGCCCTCGCCCGGCAGCCAGCCGCCGATGACGGCGTCGGTGCGGCGGATGTTCTTCACCTTCACCCAGCCGCTCGAACGCCGCGCCGGCGTGTACGGGCAGTCCAGGCGCTTGGCGATGATCCCCTCCAGGCCCTGGGCCTTCGACGCCTCGAGCAGCCGCTCGCCGTCGCCCACGTGGTGGGCGGGCGCCTGCCACGCCGGGCCGCTGAGGCCGAGCTCGACCAGGGCGGCGCGGCGCTCCTCGTAGGTCTGGCCCATCAGCGAGTGCCCGTCGAGGTAGAGCAGGTCGAAGATCATGTAGGTGACCGGGTCCGAGGCCGCCAGCCGGCGCACCGCGTGCTCGGAGGTCAGGTGCATGCGCCCTTGGAGCTTCTGGAACGACGGGCGGCCGCCGTCGAAGGCGACGACCTCGCCGTCGAGGATCGCCTCGCGCGCGCCCAGCGACCGGCCGAGCTCGCGCAGCTCGGGGTAGCGCGGCGTGATGTCGCGCCCGTTGCGGCTCTCCAGCCGCAGCGTCCCGCCCTGGGCATAGGAGATCGCGCGCACCCCGTCCCACTTGATCTCGAACGCCCACCCCGTCTCGTCGCGGGGAAGCGTGCCGGTCGTGGCGAGCATGGGCGCGACGTGCTCGGGCATCGGCTCGCGCTCCGGGTCCTCCGGCGGGTCCATGCGGTGCATCATCCAGTCGTCCCCGCGCGTGCGGAACAGGACGTGGCGGCCGTGCAGCCGCTCGCCGTGGAAGGTGACCATCACCTCGTCCTCGCGGAACTTGTGCGTCTCGTAGGTCCCGGTGTCCCAGATCTTCATCACGCCCGCGCCGTACTGGCCCGCCGGGATCTCGCCCGAGAAGTCGATGTACTCGAGCGGGTGGTCCTCCGTGTGGACCGCCAGGTTGTTGCGCTGCGGGTCGGGCGGGATGCCCTTCGGGACGGCCCAGGAGACCAGCACGCCGTCGCGCTCGAGCCGCAGATCCCAGTGCAGCCGGCGCGCGTGGTGCTCGTGCACGACGAAGCGCGGCTGCGCGGCCTCATCGGTGCGCTGGCCGGGGCCGGGCTCGGGCGTCGACTCGAAGTCGCGCTTGGACCGGTAGGCGTCCAGGCGGTCGGTCATGGCACAGACCCTACGGGCGGCGGGCCGTTTGAGTACCCTGCCTACCGCAATGGATGCAAACCCGATCGTCCTCGACGAATCGGCCGACGACGTGGTTGTCGTGGTCGTCGAGGGAGAGCACGACATCTACACGGCACCCACGCTGCGCGAGCGCCTCGAGGAGGCCCTCGAGCGCCGGGGAGGGGTCGTCGTCGACCTCACCGCTGCGACGTTCGTCGACTCGTCGGTGCTCGGAGCGCTGCTCGATGCGCGTCGCCGTGCACTGGACGCCGATCAGGGGTATGTCGTCTGTGTGGGCGATCAAGTCGAGCCAGGGGTGCAGCGCATCCTGGACATCACGGGCCTCGTGCCGGTGCTGCCCGTCGTAGGCGATCGCGCCGCCGCGATCGACTACGCGCGCGCCGGAGTGCGCGGATGAGCGCCGCCAACGGCGTCGCCCCCGAGGTCCGCCTCACGATGCCCGCGCGCGCCGAGGGCGTCGGCGTCGTGCGCCAGGCGCTGGCCGGCATGGCCGACGCGCTCGCCTTCGACGCGGCCGTGGTCGCCGACATGAAGATGGCCGTCACCGAGGCCTGCACCAACGTCGTCGTCCACGCCTACGACGGCGAGGTGGGCACGCTCGAGGTCGAGATGCTCGCCGACGACGCCTCGCTCACGATCGTCGTGCGCGACTGGGGCAGCGGCATCCAGCCGCGCCCCGCTCGCCGCGAGGCGCCCGCCCTCGGGCTCGGGCTGCCGCTGATCGCCGCGCTCTCGGACTCGTTCGAGCTCAAGGGCTCGACGAACTCCGGCGCCGAGGTCCGCATGACCTTCATCGCCGACCGGTCGGCCGACCCGGCCGCGGCGAACCCGGTCACCGGCACCGTCGGCGCCGACGGTCGCTGGGACTCGGACGCGGACGCGCCCCCCGCGAGTCAGAGCTAGGCGGCCTGGCGCAACGCTTCGAGCTCGCGCATGCGGCCGAGGCGGCCCAGCGCGCGTGACTCGATCTGCCGGACACGCTCCGGCGTGATGCCGAGCTGGCGGCCGATCTCGCGTAGCGGAGCGGGGTCGCCCCCGGCCAGGCCATAGCGCAGCTGGACCACGGTGCGCTCGCGATCGGGCAGCTCGCCGAGCGCCCGGTGCAGCGTGTCCTCCGACAGCGAGACGTGCACGAGGTCCTCGGGCGCGGGCGCCCCGCTGGGCAGCAGATCTCCGAACGCGGCGTCCTCGCCCTCGCCGAGCGGCCGGTCCAGCGACGTCACGGTGCGGGCCGCGTCGCGCAGCGCGCGCAGCTCCTCGATCGGCATCTGCGCCTCGGCCGCCACCTCGGCGTCCGTCGGCGGCCGGTCGAGCTTCGCGGTCAGCGCGCTCTCCGCGCGGACCACCTTGCGCTGGTTGCGCACCAGGTTGATCGGCAGCTTGATCGTGCGCGCCTTCGCGTCCATCCCGCGCTCGACCGCCTGGCGGATCCACCACGTCGCGTAGGTGGAGAAGCGGTAGCCGCGGCGCCAGTCGAACTTCTCGACCGCGCGGATCAGCCCGAGGATGCCCTCCTGGATCAGGTCGAGGAGGGTGAGCTCGGAGCCCTGGTACTTCTTGGCGATCGAGACGACGAGCCGGAGGTTCGCGTTGATCATCCGGTCCTTGGCGATGAGATCGCCGCGCTCGATGCGCTTGGAGAGCTCGATCTCCTCGTCGGGCGTCAGCAGCCGGTGGCGGCCGATCTCGTTGAGGAAGAGCTGAAGTGTGTCGGTCGTCACGGACGCGAGCGCGGCGTCATCGATCGGGGCCGGCTCGGCGTCGCGGCCGCAGTCGTCTCGCAGGTCGATCCCGCGCGCCTCGAGCTGCTCGTAGAGACGGCCGATGTCGTCCTCGTCGAGCTCGAGCGTCTGGGCGAGCTCGTCGACCTCTGAGAGGTCGAGGCAACCCGCCTGTTCGCCCCGGTCGGCGAGCGCGGCCATCGGTCCTTCCAGAGCTCCGTTGATCGGGCGCATCACTCTTGTTCGTCACCGCCACAACAGCTCCCTAAACCAATGCCGTCGCGGCGTTTGCACGATCGGAGCCGAGGGGATCATTTCCACGACTCTTTCTCGCGGTCTATCAGGGAGACACCATGTTCGATCGCTTCAGGCACAACGACTCCACCACCGACGAGCCGCGGGCGCGCACGGGCGCGGTCGCGACCGCCGAAGACGGCGAGACCGCGACCCGCGTCGAGCGCCGCCCCGCCCGCCCCCCCCGCCCCGGGGCCGACACCATGCGCGACGTGCGCGCCCGCCAGCGCGAGAAGTACGGCGGCATCAACTGGGGCGCCGCGTTCTTCGGCTGGCTGGTCGCCGTTGGCGTCGCCGTGCTGCTGACCGGCATCCTCGCCGCCGCCGGCGCGGCGATCGGGCTCACCCAGCCCTCGACCACCGCTCAGGCCGCCTCGACCTCGACCACGACGCTGTCGCTCGCGGGTGCCATCGCCCTGCTCGTCGTGCTCGCCATCGCCTACTACTGCGGCGGCTACGTCGCGGGGCGCATGTCGCGCTTCGACGGCGCCCGCCAGGGCATCGGCGCCTGGGTCGTCGGGCTGCTGATCACGATCGCCGCCGCGATCCTCGCGGTCGTCGCCGGGTCGCAGTACAACGTCGTCGACCGGGCGAACCTGCCGCGCCTGCCGATCGGCGACCAGACGCTCACCACGGGCGGCGCCGTCGCCACTGTCGCGATCCTGGTCGGGACGCTGCTGTTCGCCGCCCTCGGTGGCATCGCCGGCGCCCGGTACCACCGCAAGGTCGATCGGGCGGGCTTCGCCGACTGACACTCGCGATCCGGCGGGGGGCTCGCGTTCTTTCACTGTGGTTTGGGTAAGGCAACCCTGAGTGGTCGCCCCGCCCGACCAAGCCCGGGACCGCCTCCTCGAACCATGATCAAGGCCACCGCTTCCGACACTGTCCGCCTGCTCGACGCCGACCCCGACCTCGGTGGCCTGCTCACGGGCGCGCGCCGCCAGGAGGCAGAGCGGGACCTCGTCGTACGCGTGCACCGCCTCGGCGTCGGCGTGTGGGACGTCTCGCGCCTCGAAGGCGCCGGCGCGGACCACGTCGGCCTGCTCCTCCTCGACGGCGTCATCGCTCGCGAGGTGATCGTCGCCGATCACGTCAGCGCCGAGCTGCTCGGCCCGGGCGACCTCGTGCGCCCCTGGCAGGACGCGTCGAAGGCCGACCTGCTGCCGGTCGACGTCCTGTGGTCGATCCTCTCGCCGTCTTCCTTCGCCGTGCTCGACCGCCGCTTCGCGGGCGAGCTCGCGCGCTGGCCCGAGGTGACGGCCGCCCTCTTCGAGCGGCTCAGCGAACGCTCGCTGCGCCTCGGCACCACGCAGGCGATCTCGCAGCTCACGCGCGTCGACCGCCGGCTCAAGGCCCTGCTCTGGCATCTGGCCGAGCGCTGGGGCCGCGTCTCCGGCGACGGCGTCGTGGTCCCGCTCGCGCTGACCCACCGCATCCTCGGCCAGCTCGTCGGCGCCCGCCGCCCGACCGTCTCGACCGCCCTCGGCGAACTCGCCGAGCGCGGCGAGCTCGTGCGCCGGGTCGACGGCTCCTGGGTCCTGCGCGGCTCGCCCCCGGACGCCTCGGCGCTCGGTCGCCGCCGCGCGATGGCCGGCCGCCCCCACGACCTGATGCGGCCCGTGCGCCAACTCGCCGACGGGCCGCCCGCCGACGCCAGCTTCGTCACCACGCTCGCCCCCACGGGCAGCCACGGCTAGGAGCCCGTCGAAGCACAGCGGTGCGTCCGGGGTGGCCGAGCCTGGATGCCCGGCGCCACACGAGGGCGAAGCCCATACGTTCAAGCTCTGACGGGGTGGGACGACCGACCCCGGGACACAGACTCAAAGGAGGCCGCCATGACGACGAGGACCACCACCACCGGGATCCTGTCCGAGACCAAGAGCGCGCAGCGCGAGGAGATCGTGGAGCTGCTCAAAAAGGCGTACTGGATGGAGATCGAGACGGTGATGAGCTACATCGCCAACTCGGTCAACCCCGACGGCGTGCGCGCGCAGGAGATCATCGAGTCCTTGCAGCAGGACGTCACCGAGGAGCTCGGGCACGCGCAGCAGTTCGCGGCCCGCATCAAGGAGCTCTACGGCGTCGTGCCGGGCTCGCTGGACTTCACGGCGGAGCAGTCCTACCTGCAGCCACCCGATCACCAGACCGACATCGTGCACGTCGTGAAGGGCGTGATCGAGGCCGAGACCGGCGCGATCGAGCACTACAACCACATCATCGAGGTCACGGACGGCGTGGACTTCGTGACGCAGGACATGGTCATCGCCATCCTGCGCGACGAGGAGGGCCACCGCCGCCTGTTCGAGGGCTACCTGCGGGAATACGAGGCCGAGGGCCTCGCGTAGACCGCTCGCGACGGGATTAGACTTCCCCGTCGTGAGGGGGGAGTCGGTTTCCGCGGCCAGGGCTCACGCGGCCAAGTGGCCGCGTGAGCTGCTCGACGCCCTGCCGGCCTCGGTCGTGATCGTCGAGCCCGACAGCGCGCGCGTCCTGTTCGCCAATCGCGCGGCGCTCGAACTGACCGGTGAGGACAGCCCGGTCGGGCGGCCCGTGACCGAGTGGATACCGGCCGGCCTGTGCCGCGACGCCGAGGGCCGGCCGCTGACCGACGACGGACTGCCCTCCGTGCGCGCGGCGAGGGGCGAGCGCGTGCGCGGGACGATGGTGACGTGCCCCACCACCCGGGGCGAGCGGACGCTCCGGGCGGCGGCGCAGGCCTTCAGCACGCCCGAGGGCGCGCCGGCGATGCTCGTGAGCTTCGAGGACGTGACCGAGCTGCGCGCGGCCCAGTTGGGCGAGCGCCTCGTCGCCGACGACCTCCGGGCCATCCTCGAGGGCGTCGCCGACTCGGTGACCGCCCAGGGCCCCGACGGCCGCCTGGTGTACGCGAACGAGGCCGCCGTGCGCGTCCTCGGCTTCCCGTCCGCCGAGGCGCTGCTCTCGGCGCCGCTCTCGCAGATCATGGCGCGCTGGGATCTGCTGACCGCCGAGGGCGAGCCGCAGTCGCTCGCGGACCTGCCGGGCCGCCGCGCCCTGATGGGCGAGGAGCCGGAGGCCGTGCTCGTCCAGTTCGTCGACCACGAGAGCGGCGAGCGGCGCTGGTCGCGGATCAAGGCCAAGCCCGTGCGCCACGCCGACGGGTCCGTGCGCCTTGCCATCAACGTCATCGAGGACGTCACCGAGCTCAAGCAGGTCGAGCAGTCCCAGCGCTTCCTCGCCGAGGCGAGCCGCGCGCTGGCCGACTCGCTCGACTACGAGTCGACGCTCGCCGCCATCGCGCACCTCGCCGTGCCCGTCGTCGCCGACTGGTGCGCCGTCGACCTCGGCGCGGACATCGCGGGCGAGCTCGACCGCGTCGCCGTCGCGCACGTCGATCCAAACAAGGTGATCTGGGCGAAGGAGATCGCCGAGCGCTACCCCGCCGACCCGCGGTCCGACCGCGGCGCGCACGCGGTGCTGCGCACGGGCGAGTCGCAGCTCTGGCCCGACATCCCGGACGCGCTGATCGCGGAAGCGGCCCAGGACGCGGAGCACCTGCGGCTGATCCGGACGCTCGGGATGACCTCGGCGATGATCGTCCCGATGCGCGTCCGCGGCCGCGTCTTGGGCGTGATCTCCTTCGTCAGCGCGGAGTCCGGGCGGCGGTTCACGAACGCCGACCTGCGGCTCGCGGAGGACCTGGCGCTGCGCGCCGGCACCGCGGTCGAGAACGCCCGCCTCTACCGCGCCCGCACCACGATTGCCCGCACGCTCCAGGCCTCGCTCCTGCCACCGCTGCTTCCGGACGTCCCGGGCGTCGAGGCAGGCGCGCTGTACAGCCCGGCGGGCGAGGAGCACGAGGTCGGCGGCGACTTCTACGACCTCTTCGCGACGACCGAGGACCACTGGTTCGCCGTCATCGGCGACGTCTGCGGCAAGGGCGCCGAGGCCGCCGCGGTCACCGCTCTCGCGCGCTACACGATCCGCGCCGCCGCGGCCCAGCGCGGCTCGCCCGCCGCGATCCTCCGCTGGGTCAACGAGGCGATGCTGCGTGAGGGCTCATCGCGCTTCTGCACGATCGCGGTGGCGCACCTCGATCGCTCCGGTCCGAGGACGCGGCTCACCGTCGCCGTCGGCGGCCATCCCGCGCCGCTCGTGCTGCGCGCGGACGGCTCCGTCGAGGAGGCCGGCGCGGGCGGGACGCTGATCGGTCTCGTCGAGGACCCGAACCTCAACGAGGCGACGACCGAGCTGCACCCCGGCGATGCCGTCCTGCTCTACACCGACGGCGTCACCGAGGCCGATGCGCCGCGCCGGGTGTGGACGCCGGAGGAGCTCGCGGCCGTCATGGCCGAGGCCGCCGGCGCGACCGCGCAGCAGCTCGTCGACCACGTCGCGCTCGCCGCGCTGTCGGGGCTCGAGGCCCCGCCGCGCGACGACGTCGCGATGCTGGCGCTGCGGCTGAAAACCTAACCGCCGGTCGCGGTCCCGTCCTCGTTGTCGGGCGCGTTGTCCTCGGCGTTCTTGTCGCGGCTGCCTTCCTGCGAACCCTCGTCGCCCGCGACCTCGTCGGGGGCTTCTTCGGGATAACCCTGGTCTGCTTTGTCTGGTGTCTCCATGGGTTCCACGTCTCCTAGGGCTCCTAGGGCTCTGGATAAGGGTTTCGCCTGCCAGACACTCGCCCTGAGGGCGCGCGCGTGATCGCGGGCCCCATTGAGGCGAGTGTCTTCGGCGACGTTAGGTCTAGGACTTGCGCTCCAGATCCGCCACCTCGTCGGCCTTGGCGTCCGCGCGCTCCTGCGCGTTGGTCAGCTCTTCCTTGGCCTCGCCCTTGCGCTCCTCGGTGCGGCCTTCGCGGCGCAGGGAAGCGTCGTCGGTCAGGTCTCCGGCGGCCTTCTTGACGCGGCCGGTGATCTTGTCGGTGATGCCCATGGTCGATCCTCCGTGTTCGGGGTCTCTCCAGCGGTCATACCCGGGGGCGACGGGCTGGGAAACCGCGCTCAGCCGGCGTGCTCGGCGACCGTGCGCAGCCGCTCGAGGGCGCGGCGGATGAGCCGCGAGACGTGCATCTGGGAGACGCCGACGCGCTCTGCGATCTCGGCCTGCGTGAGATCCTCGACGAAGCGGAGGTGCAGCACGATGCGGTCGCGCGGCGGCAGCGCCTGCAGCGTGGGCGCGATCGTGGCGCCGTACTCGACGAGCTCGAAGCGGTCGTCCTCGACCCCGATCGAGTCGGCGTAGGTCTCGCCGTCGCCCTCGTCGCCGAAGCGGTAGGACTCGAGCGACACGGCGTCGTAGGCGGACGCCGCCTCCATCGCCTCGAGCACCGCCTCCGCGGTCGTGTTGAGCGTCTCCGCGACCTCCTGGGCCGAGGGCGAGCGGCCGAGCCTGCGCGAGAGGTCCTTGACGCAGTTGTCGACCTGCATCACGCGCTCCTGCATCCCGCGCGGGACGTGCACGGCCCAGCCGTTGTCGCGGAAGTAGCGCTTGAGCTCGCCGAGCATCGTCGGCACGGCGTAGGAGGAGAACGCGGTCTCGCGCGCGGGATCGAAGCGGTCGATCGCCTTGATCAGGCCCAGCGTCGCGACCTGGACGAGGTCGTCGAGGGGCTCGTCGGAGCGCCGGTAGCGGCGCGCCATCCGACGTGCCAGCGGCAGCAGCCGCTCGACGAGCTGTTCGCGTGCAGCCTGGTCTCCGTGCCGGTGGTACCGGATGAGGAGTCGCCGGTCCTCCTGCGCGCGCGAAACGCCAGCTGCAGCACCGTCGTCCTTGCGGTCGGTCTCCAAGCTCTGTCCGATGTGGGCCCTTCCCCCCAATCACCCGGCCGGGGCCGGGCGGCTCAGCCTAGCGGAGTCGAGTCCAGGTCGCGCCGAAGCTCGGCGATCGATTCGAAGACCGCCGCCGCGCCGGCTTCCTCGAGCTCCTTGTCACTGAAGCCACCCGTCAGCAAGGCGATCGTCGGCACCTTCGCGGCCTTCGCCGCCTTGCAGTCCCATACCGAGTCGCCGATCATCACGGCGTCATCGCCGCCGGCCTTCTCCAGCGCGGCAACGATGAGATCGGGGTGCGGCTTGGTCTTCTCGACGTCCGCCGAGGTCGTCCAGTCGTCGACGAGGTCGCGGGCGATCAGCAGGTCCAGGTAGTGCTCGACCTTGTGGTTGCGCTCCTTGATGTCGAGCAGCAGCTCGCGCGCGCGCTCGAGCGGCGCCACCTCGCCGATCACGGCCATGTAGGCCTGCTTCTCGGCGTCGCCGATGCCGTCGCCGTGCTCGGCGTCGGCCTCCTTGCCGATCAGGGAGGCGACCAGCTGGTCGCCCCCCCATGCCGATGCCGCGGTGGATGCGCCACAGCTGCACCACGAACCCGTGCGCCCGGAAGGCGCGGTACCACGCGATCGCGTGGTGGTGGTTCGTGTCGACGAGCGTGCCGTCGATGTCGACGATCGCGACGGTCAAAAGGCTTCGGCACCCACGCTGCGCGACTGCGCCTCGTGCTCGCCTTCGCAGAACTCGCGTGCGAACGCGACGGCGCCCTCGTCCATCCGCAGGAAGTCGGGGTTGGCGACGCCGCCCGGCAGCACGAGCCCCGCGTAGGCCCGTCACATGACCTACCTGATCCCGATCATCCTGGTGCTCCTGCTCGTCACCGGCGTGGTCACCTTCGGCGTCCTCAACGCGACGAAGCAGAGCCAGCCGTCCGAGGCGCGAAACGACGACGAGAACGACCCCAAGGCGATGGCGGCCTCCCGACCCTTCGCCGCTCGGCGACACCACCGAGCACGCGGGCGACCAGAGCGACCAGGGCCACACCGTGCGGGACCCCGAGGGCGAGGGCGAGAGCGACGGCGGCGGGAGCGCTCAGGGCATCGACGGCGGGGCCGGGGACGCGGATGCCGCGAAGGACACGCGCCCCGAGTCCGAGCGCCTCGCCAACGCAGATCGACCGCAGGTTTGACTCCCGAATGGCGGGGGCAGACACGGGTCGCGCGCACGCTGTCCGGCGCGCCAGACCCTCCTCCTCATCGATCGAGGCGCCCCCGGGCGCCTCGATCGCGTTAACCCCCGACGCGCCCGGGTAGGCAGCGGCCATGGACCTGCGCCCACCCACGCCGCCCGGCCCCGCTCCCCCCGGACCGGATCCGCTGCCGCCCGCCCCCGATCCGCAGCCACCCACCCCGACGCCGGACCCCGGACCGCTGCCGCCCGACCCGACGCCCCCGGTCATCTGACTTGAAGCCGGTCTCCGAGACTCCGACCGAGCCGACCGACTACGCGGCGATCTCGCTCGTCTTCGGCTCGCTGCTGGCCGGTCTGGCGGCGAGCGCGCGCTCGCGCGATCCGATCCCGCCGGCCGACCTCGTCCCGCTCTCGGCCGCCACGTTCTCGCTCTCGCGGCTGCTGGTCCACGACAAGGCCGAGAGCTGGCTGCGCCAGCCGTTCGTCGCCGAGGAGGACGGCGAGAAGCGCCCGAAGGGCAGGCGGCTGCGCTACGCGGTCGGCGAACTGATGACCTGCACGCGCTGCATGGGCGCGTGGAGCGCGCTCGGCCTGGTCGGCCTGCGGCTGCACGCGCCGCGTGCCGGCCGCACCGTCACGGCGGTGCTCGCAGCCTCGGCGGGCAACGATGCTCTGCAAGCCGGGTTCACGTGGCTGTGCGCACGGGCCAACGAGCCGTCGAAGACGGCCGAGGCGCAGTCGGCGGCGGCCCGCGGCACCATCCCGCGGCGCGCCGCTTGACGGTTCGTCAGCAGCGGGCGGGAAACGGGTTAGGCGCCGCCCCCGGCGGGGTAGCTCTATCGCTGCCATGCGCGCGCACGCATTCACCCCCACTTTGCGAACGGATCAGGCGGTGTTCGGCGCCACGCCGTCGCCGGTCCGGCTGTCGCTGCCCGCGCACCCGCGCAGCATCGCCCTGGTCCGGCGCGCGCTCGAGGCGATCGCCGAGGAGCTCGCTCTACCTCGGCGCCTGATCGAGGACATGCGGCTCGCGGTCACCGAGGCCTGCACGAACGTCGTCCGCCACGCGTATGCCGGGGATGATGCCGACGACGCGAGCGCCATACGGGTCGCGCTGCTCCCCGAGGAGCACGGCATGCGGGTGATCGTCGAGGACCGCGGCCGCGGGCTCGGCCCGAGCCCGGACGCACGCGGTCCCGGCCTCGGCCTGTCGCTGATCGCAGCGCTCACCTCGCAGCTCGAGGTCTCGCACGGCGCCGATGACCGCGGTAGCCGGATCGCGATGTCGTTCACCCCGGGTCCGATCGAGGCCGCGTGACCGGAGCCGCGGCGGGCCCGGACGGATCCCTCGGCACGACCCGTGTCTCGATCGCCAGCGGGCCGCTCGTCGGCCCGGTGCTGCGCCGCGTCGTCGGCATGCTCGCCGCCCGCGCCGACCTGCCGCTCGACCGCCTCGATGACGCGGTCCTCGTCGCTGATCTGATCGCCTCGCGCGCTCCGGAGCACATGCAGACGGCATCGGTCGACGTCGACCTGCAGACCGGCGACCGCTCGCTGTTCCTGCGCGTCGGCCCGCTCCGCCCCGGCGGCGGCCGCGCGCTGATCGTGGATGCGAGCGTCCCAGGCGTCGGGAACGTGATCGAGCAGCTCGCGGACGACATCACCGTGGCGCCCGACGCCGACGCGGAGTATCTGGTCGTCCGTCTCGCCTACTCGAGCTGATGGCGATCGACTTCGAGATCGAGGGCCGGGCGGTCCGCGAAGGCGTGCATCTCGTGGCGGTGGCGGGCGAGATCGACCTCTTCACCGCCCCCGAGTTCAAGCAGCGCATGAGCAAGCCGATCGACGAGGGCGTGGCCAAGCTCGTGGTCGACCTCACGGCCACCACGTTCATCGATTCCTCGAGCCTCGGCGTGCTGATCGGGGCTCATCGCCGGCTCAAGCAGCGCGACGGGACGCTCGTGGTTGTCTGCGACAATGACGCGATCGTGAAGACGTTCAAGATCACCGGCCTGGACGGCGTCTTCACCCTCGTCCCGTCGCTCGACGACGCGCTCGACGGCGACGCCGTGGGCGCGGGCCCCTAGGGCCCCCCACACGGCAGGGCGCGTGGGCGGCACCGGTTTCCCCGCCGAGGACGCGCAGAACGACTTCGCGCGGGCAAGGAGGTCGCGGATGCTCGCGGAGCTCGGGCGGCGCCTGCGCTTCGAGCCCGACGACGTTGGTTACATCCTGCCGTTCGAGGAGGTTGTCCAGGCGCTCGGCCGCGTCTCGGAGCACGACCTCGGGCTGCAGACCATCCCGCTCGACTCGATCGTCGGCACCGTCGACCGCACGAAGGAGTTCGACCGCGCCTTCCGGCCCACGAGCCCGCGGCTGCGCGCCCGCTGGCAGCGGATCGCCGAGGCCCAGCGGCGCGGCGAGTCGTTCCCGCCGATCTCGCTCTACCGCATCGGCGAGCTGCACTTCGTGCGCGACGGCCATCACCGGGTGTCGGTCGCGCGCTCGCTCGGCCGCGAGGACATCGACGCCTACGTGACCGAGGTGCAGACCCGCGTCGGCCCCGGCAGAGATGTGCGCGTCTCGGACCTGCCGATCAAGGGGCACGAGCGCCTGTTCCGCGAGCGCGTGCCGCTGGAACGCGAGCGCCGCAGCAGGGTCCGGCTCTCGGATCCCTGGGACTACGGCTCGCTCGCCGAGGGCGTCGAGGCGTGGGGCTTCCGCGCGATGCAGGGGCGCCGCTGGTTCATGGACCGCGCCGAGGTCGCGCAGCTGTGGTTCGACGAGGACTACGTCCCCGTCACCGAGATGCTGCGGTCGGCCGAGCTGGTGGAGCGCGGCGAGACCGAGACCGACGCCTACGTGCGGATCGTCACGGCGCGCTACATGCTGCTGCGCACGCACGACTGGTCCGACGAGGTGCTCGCGCGGCTGCGCTCCGCCGAGCGGCACCGCAAGCGGCGCACGCGCATGCCGCCCAAGCGGCGGCGCGGCAAGCGCCCTGGGTACTAGCGCGGCGCGCCCCCGAAGGGGCGCGCTCGCGAATCCTGTGGCCGCCTACTCGGCGGCGCGGCTGCCGACGGCCTCGCGCGGCTGCTCCGCCGTGAGGCTGCGGCCACCGTTGGGGTCGAACAGCTTGATCTGGGAAGTGTCGAGCACCATCTCGACCTCCCTGCCCGCGTCGGCCTGGCTCTGCGAGTCGAGCCGCGCGACCACGTGGGTGGCGCCGCCGCTCGAGCCCGCGCCGGGCAGCTCGCCCAGGCCTGCGTCCTCGGCCAGCGCGGCGAGCTCCTCCGACTCGGCCGCCTCGGCCTCGACGTCGAAGTAGGCGTAGAGCTCGGAGCCCATCGACTCGACGACGTCGATCGTGACCTTGAACTTCATGCCGCCCGTCTGGCGCTCGTCGGCCACCGACGCGTCCTCGAAGTGCTCCGGGCGCAGGCCCGCGATCACGTCGCGCTCCTTGCCGTCGCCGCCTTGGATTCGCGCCTTGAGGCTCTCGGGCAGCTGCGTCGAGCCGAACGGCAGCTCGAGCGTGTCACCGCTCAGCTTCGCCGGCAGGAAGTTCATGGCCGGCGAGCCGATGAAGCCGGCGACGAACAGGTTGGCGGGCTCCGCGTAGAGCACCTTCGGCGAGTCGACCTGCTGGATGACCCCCGCGCGCATGACCGCGACGCGGTCGCCGAGCGTCATGGCCTCGGTCTGATCGTGCGTGACGTAGACCATCGTCGTACCGAGGCGCTTCTGGATCCGCGACACCTCGGTGCGCATCTGCACACGCAGCTTGGCGTCGAGGTTCGAGAGCGGCTCGTCCATGAGGAACGCCTTGGGGTCGCGCACGATCGCGCGGCCCATCGCCACCCGCTGGCGCTGCCCGCCGGAGAGGTTCGCCGGCTTGCGCTCGAGGTGGTCCTGCAGATCGAGGATCCGCGCGGCCTCCTCGACCTTGGTGTTGATCTCGCCCTGGTCGACCTTCGCGAGCTTGAGCGCGAAGCCCATGTTGTCGCGCACGGTCATGTGCGGGTACAGCGCGTAGTTCTGGAACACCATCGCGATGTCGCGATCCTTCGGAGCGAGGTCGTTGACGACCTCGTCGCCGATGAGCATCTCGCCCTCGGAGATGTCCTCGAGCCCGGCGATCATCCGCAGGGCGGTCGACTTCCCGCAACCGGACGGGCCGACGAGGATCATGAACTCGCCGTCGCCGATCGTGAGATCGATGGCCTTGACGGCCTCGGTCCCGTCGGGGTACCGCTTCGTGACGCCCTTGAGCTGAATCTGGGCCACTGCTCTGTCCCTCCTCCTCTTGCCAGGCCTGCGGGGATGGAGATACCCCCAGCCGAAAAGATATCCCGCCCGCCTAGTCGCGGGCGCCCGGATGCCCCGGACCCGGCCACGGGGCGAGCACGAGCAACAGCCGCGCGTCGCTGCGGGCGCGGACCTCGTGGCGCTCGTTCGGGTCGAACACGGCCAGCAGGCCGGGGCCGCCGGTGACGGTCTCGCCGCCGTCGACCTCGATCTCGATCTCGCCGTCGACCACGACAACGTGGGCGCGCTCGTGCACCTGATGGTCCTGCAGCTCTTCGCCGGCGGGGAGGAACAACGTGATCGACCGGGCTTCGCCGCGCTTCGAGTGCAGGATCTGTGGCTTGCGCGGTTCGACGTCGAGCGTCGAGAGATCCCAGTGCTCCATGCGGAGCCGAAGACTACTTCTCCTCCACCTCGACGCGCAGCCGCGCGATCGACTGCCGGATCAGGCGTGAGACGTGCATCTGCGACACGCCGACGATGTCGCCGATCTCGGCCTGGGTGAGGTCCTCCTCGAAGCGCAGGCGCAGCACTTCGCGCTCACGCTCCGAGAGCACGCGCATCAGCCGCTCGACCGTGGCGGCGTCCTCGGCGACCGCGAAGCCGTGGTCCTCGGAGCCGAACGCGTCGACGAGCTCGCCCTCCTCGTCCTCGTCGTTGCGAGGCCGGTCGAGCGAGACCGCGCGGTAGGCACCGGCCGCCTCGCGCGCCTCGAGCACCTGCTCGGGGGTCGCGCCGAGGCGCTCGGCGATCTCGCCCGGCGTCGGGGCGCGGCCGAGATCGCGGGCCATGTCCTCACCCACGCGGTCGACCTTGACGGCGAGCTCCTGAAGGTCGCGCGGGACGCGGACCGACCAGCCCTTGTCACGGAAGTGACGCTTGAGCTCGCCGAGGATCGTGGGAACCGCGAACGACGAGAACGCGGTCTCGCGCGCCGGGTCGAAGCGCTCGATCGCCTTCAACAGCCCCAGCGACGCGACCTGGATGAGGTCGTCGAGCGGCTCTCCAGCGCGCTGGTAGCGGCGCGCAAGTTGGCGCGCGAGCGGCAGGAAGCGCTCGACCAGCGCCTCGCGGGCGGCCGGGTCGGCCTCGCGGTGGTAGCGCTCCAGCAGGCGACGGTCCTCGAGCGCACGCGCGACACGGTCCTTGGAGGCAGGCGAACTCGCCTGACCATTGGACGCACCCGAATATGCTCCAGGGGCGCCAACCGCCCCGCCAGCTCGATCTCCGAAGGACTCCAACTCCGTGCCTCTCACGCTTCACATACGTCGAACCTGGAACGCCGGATTGCTGGGGCGCGAGGAAGATGGCAGCGGCGGGGTGCGGGGCCGAACCGGTCAACATTCTAACGCGCGTCGAGTTCGGAATTAAGGGTTTGCGACAGACCGGAATGGAGTCGAACCTGAGGGTCCTCATCGCCGACGAGGACGAGGGCGCGCTGGAGGACCTGCGGGCGACGCTCGAGGGGCTCGGCCACGAGGTGATCCCGTTCGCGGTCTCGGTGCGCGAGGCGGCCGAGCTGATCGCCCGTGAGGACCCGAACCTGACGATCGTGATGGTCCACCAGGACGATGAGCACGCGCTCTCGCTGATCGCCGAGGCGGTCGAGTACGCGTCCGGGCCGGTGATCGCGACGGTCCGCGACGGCGACGCAGACTTCCTCGCGCGGGCTGCCGAGAACGGCATCTCCGCGTACGTCGAGGGCACGGCGCCGCAGTCGGTGCAGGGGGCGATCGAGGTCGCGCTGCGGCGGTATCGCGAGGCCGAGAAGCTGGCCGGCAAGGTCGACCAGCTCGAGGGGGCGCTCGAGCGCCGCGTGATCATCGAGCGCGCCAAGGGGATCCTGATGGAGCGCCACAGTGCGGACGAGCGCCACGCCTTCGAGCTGCTGCGCGAGAACGCCCGCTCCAACAGCCGCCGGGTGGTCGACGTGGCGCAGACGGTCGTCGACGGCCACGCGCTGCTGCCCAAGGGCAGCGGATGAGGTCGCGCCTCGCGGACCCGCGTCCCGGCCCGCGGCTCGAGCTCGCGGACTTCAAGAACGCGTTCAAGCGCTTCCAGAAGGACCAGATGGGCGACCACGCCGCGGCGCTGACGTACTACTCGCTGCTGTCGCTGTTCCCCGCGCTGCTGTTCGGCGTCGCGGCGCTCGGCTTCTTCGGCGGGCAGGGCCTGATCACCGACGCCACCGACTACCTGCTGAAGGCGGGCGCGCCGCGGGAGACGGTCGACGCGGTCTCGAAGGCGCTCGAGTCGGCCCAGTCGCAGCGCAGCACCGCGGCGACGGCGCTGATCGTGGCGCTCGCCACCTCGCTCTACGGCGCCTCGGGCGCGTTCGGCGCGGTCGGGCGCGCGCTCAACATCGTCTGGCGCGTCGAGGAGGGCCGCACCTTCATCCGCAAGAAGGTGCACGACGTCGCGTGGACCGCGGTGCTGCTCGTGCTCGTGCTGATCACGTTCGTGCTGATCTTCGTCGGCGGCTCGGTCGCGCAGGACCTGCTCGGCAAGATCGGCCTCGGCGACTTCGTCGGCTCCGCGTGGCTGATCGCGCGCTGGCCCGCGGCGCTGGTGTCCGCGATGCTGATCTACGCGATCGTCTACTACGCGGCGCCCAACGTCGAGGTGCCCCGCTTCCAGTTCATCTCCCCCGGCGCGGTCGTCGGCGTCGTCGCCTGGATCGTCGCGTCCGCCGGCTTCTTCTACTACGTGTCGAACTTCTCGTCCTACTCGGCGACCTACGGCGCGTTCGCCGCGGTGGTGATCCTGCTCGTCTGGCTGTGGCTCACGAACCAGGTGCTGCTGCTGGGCGCGGAGCTCAACGCCGTGATCGACCTGCGGCGCGCGCCAGAACTGCCGCGCTCCTACGACGGGCCCTCGCTCCCGGAGAAGGTCCCGGCGGACGTCTAGCCACCTAGGCCGGGGTACGCTCGCGCAGCGTCATCTCCTCCGGCCATGAGCACAGCGTGGCCCGGCCCGGGCAGTCGCCGCAGAGGCCGCGGTGGGGCTCGGCGGCGACGGGATGGCGGTGCTCGAGCACGCCCTCGGCGAGCCGGGTCAGGCGCTCGGCGAGCTCGGGGATGTCCCGCGGCGTGAAGCGCGCGCCGACCGCGACCTCGGGGCGCTCGAGGAAGCAGTAGGCGACCTCCACGGCGGCCGCGCCCTCGCGCAGCGCCGCCAGCGCGTACACGATCCGCTGGGTCGCGTAGCCCGTCTCGACGACGTCCGCGGGCTCGGCGCCGTCGAGCCGGTCGGACTTGTAGTCGACGATCAGCAGCGTGTCGTCGGCCTCGCGGGCGAGCACGTCGACGAAGCCGTTGACGAGCGCCCCGCCGGCGGGGTCGAGCCGGAACACGAAGCCGGCCTCGCGGCGGACGTCGCGCGCCGCGGCCAGGCGGGCGCACAGCGGCGAGGCGCCGAACGCCTCCACCAGCCCGCGGATGTCCTCCACGTCCCCGGGCGTCAGATCGGCACCCGCCTCGACGCCGGCCTCGACCACGCGGGCGGGGTCGGGCGCGGCGGGGCGGGCGAAGTCCAGCGCTTCGAGCAGCACGTGCGCGATC
>JBDTMF010000004.1:0-47835 GCA_039934455.1 Solirubrobacteraceae bacterium | reverse complement strand
GCCTCCGGGAGCGACTCGAGCTTCTTGAGCGTGTGGTTCTCGATCTGGCGGATGCGCTCGCGTGTGACATTGAAGGCGCGGCCCACCTCCTCCAGCGTGTACGGGCGGGCGCCCGTCAGGCCGAAGCGCATCTCGATGACCTCGCGCTCGCGCTGCGGGAGGGCGTCGAGGGCCTTGCGCACGTTCTCCTTACGGAGGTTGGTCGACGCGCTCTCGAACGGCGACTCAGCGGCCTCGTCCTCGACGAAGTCGCCCAGCTCGGACTCCTCCTCCTCGCCGATCGGCTTCTCCAGCGAGACGGGCTGCTGGGCCATGCGCAGAATCTCCCGCACCTCGCGCGAGGTGCACTCGAGCTGCTTGGCGATCTCATCCGCGGTCGGCTCGCGGCCGAGCTCCTGGACGAGCTGGCGCTCGACGTGGACGACCTTGTTGAGCTTCTCGACCATGTGCACCGGGATGCGGATCGTCCGCCCCTTGTCGGCGATCGCCCGGGTGACGGCCTGGCGGATCCACCACGTCGCGTAGGTGGAGAACTTGTAGCCACGCCGGTAGTCGAACTTCTCGACCGCGCGGATCAGCCCCAGCGAGCCCTCCTGGATCAGATCCAGGAACGACAGGCCGCGGCCGAGGTAGCCCTTGGCGATCGAGACGACGAGGCGCAGGTTGGCCTCGACCATCTCCTGCTTGGCGACCAGGTCGCCGCGCTCGATCCGCTGCGCGAGGGCGACCTCGCGGTCGGCGGTGAGCAGCTGGACGCGGCCGATCGACCGCAGGTAGAGGCGCAGCGAGTCCAGCGAAGGCTCGACCGTGAGGTCGATCTCCGGCTTGCGCGGTGCATCGGGCGTCTTCGCCTCCTGCCTGCCGGCGGCCGGCTCGAACCGGCCTCCTTCAGACGTTGCGAGCTTGCCGTCGGCGCCGACCACGTCGATGCCCTCGCCTTCGAGATAGGCGTGCAATTCCGTGACCTGCTCCTTGGAGACCTCCACCTCTTCCAGCGCGGTGGCGATCTGCTCGAACGTCAGGAAACCGCGTTCCTGACCTTCGGCAATAAGCGGACGGAGCTCGTCGATCTCCGTGATGGACGCGTCGCCCGCCAACAGTGCGTCTGTCTTTGTTGCCAAACCCTCATCTTCCGAGACGAACTTCTGATTCCGAACGCTTCGTTGGCTTCGTGCCGTGCGAGGCGTTCCTGCCTCTATGTCTGGGTGGAAGGATTTCCACTTCGCGGTTTAGACCGCGTGGGGCTGGGCATTAACGTCCTCTTTCGGTGCTGTGCCGGAGGTTGCCCTATGCCGTTGTCAGCCTTTGTAGCACGGAAACGGCGGCTTGCCTTGGGAAAACCTTGGGGCGCCGGGACCGCCTTTTGGGCGTCCGTATGGACAAACGGGCCACTACCCTTGCCCATATGGACGAATATCCGAGTGCTCCGATCCCCGTAGAGGACGTCCAGGCCCGCGTTCCGAGCCTCTCGCTCTCGCTCTCACGCGTCGGCGTGACCGGCGTCGAGAAGGTCATCCGCATCAAGCAGGACGGGGCCGAGCAGCTCTTCTCGGCCCAGCTCGAATGCTTCGTCGATCTCGGCCCGCGCCAGAAGGGCGCGCACATGTCGCGCTTCGAGGAGGTCGTCAACGACGCGATCGGCGAGGTGATCCTCGGCGAGGCCACGTTCCGCGCGGAGACGCTCGCCCAGCACATCGCCGAGAAGGTCCGCGAGCGCCAGGACGCGCATTCCGCCGAGGTCACGATCACGGCCCGCTACCCGGAGCACAAGCCGGCGCCGGTCTCGGGCATCGCGACGCAGGAGATCTACACGCTGCACGGGTCGGCGGTGGCCGGCCCGACCGGCACGCGGCGGCTGATCGGCGTCACCGCGACCGGGATCACCGCTTGCCCGTGCGCGCAGGAGCTGGTCCAGGCGTCCTCGCGCGGGCGGCTGGTCGAGGAGGGCTTCTCCGACGACGAGATCGAGCGCGTGTTCGCCTCGGTCCCGGTCGCGACCCACAACCAGCGCGGGCTCGGCACCCTGCGCATCGGCTGCCCGGAGACCTGCGACACCGACATCGACGCGCTGGCGCTGGTGGCGATCGTCGAGGCGTCGATGTCGTCGGAGATCTACGAGCTCATGAAGCGCTCCGACGAGGCGGCGGTGGTGGAGAAGGCCCACCGGCGCCCGCGCTTCGTCGAGGACTGCGTGCGCGAGATGATCGGCGGCGTCGTGGAGGCCTTCCCCCACCTCGGCGACGACTCGTTCGTGTCAGCCCGGCAGGAGAACCTCGAGTCGATCCACCAGCACAACGTCGTGGCCGAGCGCTTCGGGATGCTCGGGGAGCTGCGGCACGAGCTCGCCACCGGCGAGTCGGCCCGGCATCACGTCTCGATGCGCGAGTGGCTCGACGGCGCGGCCGGCTGAGGCCCGAACAGCTTGCGCAGCCGGTAGAAGTAGTCCGCCCCGGAGAGCACGGTGATCGCCACCGTGACGTAGATGAGGATGTCGACCCAGCGCGCCGGGCGGTCGACCCAGATCAGCGCCAGCACCATCGCGACCTGCACCGTGGTCTTGAGCTTGCCCCAGCCGCTGGCCGAGATGATCTGGCCCTGCTCGATCGCGAGCATGCGCAGGCCGGTGACCGCGAACTCGCGCGCGATGATCACCATCGCCACCCAGGCGTCGAGCCGGTAGAGGGCGACGAGCGAGACGAGCGCGGCGGTGATCAGCAGCTTGTCGGCGAGCGGGTCCATCAGCTTGCCGAAGGCGGTGACCATCGAGCGCCGGCGCGCAAGCCACCCGTCGAGCGCGTCGGTGGCCGACGCGACGATGAACACGAGCGCCGCGAGCAGGTCGGACTCGGGCAGCGCCGACAGGAGCACCGCCACGAGGACGGGGATCAGCGCGACCCGGACGAGGGTGAGGATGTTCGCCGCGTTGAGCTCGACCATCACTGCGTCGCGCGGCAGCGCCGCACGCGCAAGCGGAGGGTGCGCGCCTTGCCGCGGCGCGGGATCACCCGGACCGGGATGCGCGCGTGGCGGCGCCGCAGCGTGTAGCGGGCGCGGAACTTGGAGCGGAACCCGCGGCGGGCGGCGCGCGTGCTGGGGAAGCTCGCGCGGCGGAGCACCGTCGAGGGCGACACGCGGCGGTTGCCGCGGGCGGCTTCGACGACCATCGAGAGATCCCCGTCGTCGCTGCAGGTGCTGCGGACCTGCACGCGGACGCCGCGGATGGTGCGGCGGATCACCGGCGCGGTCCTGGGCGTGAAGCGGGTGACGCGGACGCGCTTGTCGTCGAGCGAGGCGTCGGTGACCGCGGCGCCCGCGCCGGAGGCGTTCGTCGCGACCTCGAGGGTGCTCGGGTACTTCTTGAAGTTCGCCGTGTCGACCAGCGAGGACCACAGCACGCCGCCGTCGGTCGAAGTCGTGTAGAGGAAGTGGTAGGCGGAGTAGATGATCATCGCCGTCAGCCGGCCCTTGGCGTTGGACACGAGCGTGAAGCCGGAGTTGTTCACGGCGGGGCCGATCGCGACGGGCGGCGACCACGCGGCGCCCTCGAGGCGCTGGGCGAACAGGTTGCCGCCCGGGCCGGAGGGCTCGAGCATCGCGGCGAACCCGCCGGGAATGCCGGCGACCGCTGGCTCGCGGCCGTTCGGCGCCGGGTCGATCTGCTGCCAGGCGGCGGGGGTGTTGGGGTCGCCGCCGGCAGGGAGCCGGAAGGCGTGGGTCTTGAAGGCGTCGGAGCCGGCGACGAGCACCTCCGCGCCGCTGACGGCGATGTCGGTGAAGACGCCCTCGAGGTAGGGCCCGAGCGTGCTGCCCTTGAACCGGCGGCTGCTGCCGTCGGGGTTGAAGAGACCGGCGCGGGTGGTCGTCGGCCCGGCGGCGAGGGCGACGCGGCCGAGCGGCCCCTGAACCGCCTCCCCGAACTCCTCGCCGGAGATCTGCACGGCGGGACCGAACCTGTGCCCGCCGTCGGTCGAGCGCGAGAGGTAGGCGTAGGCGCCGGTCCCGTTGGTGCGCGGCTCGACGACGTCGACGACGTTCGGCGCCGGGAGCAGGACCGAGACGCGCGCGCGGTTGAAGCCCTGGCCCGGGAACGGGATCGTGACCTGTGACGCGCAGCGGGTCGTGCGCCGAGGCAGGATGCAGAACTGCACCGCGTCGCCGGGCCTGTAGACGTTGATCTGCCAGCCGACGTAGACCGTGCCGTCGTCGTCGATCGCGATGCCGCCGTTCTGCCCCGTCCCGAGGACGAACGGCTTCGCCTCGGCGGCGGCGGGCACCGCGAGCAGCAGCAGCCCGGCGAGCAGCAGGAGTCCCCTCACGGCCGGGATGCTACGCCGTCACGCCGGCGCCGCACCCGCCCGCGCGTCCTCGAGGACGGCCATCGCCGCGTTGCGGCCGTTGAGCGCGATGACGCTGCCCGCCGGGTGGGTCGCCGCGCCGCAGAGATAGACCCCGGCGACCGGCGTCCGCGCGGCCAGCCGGTGCTCCCACATCTGGCCGGGCATCGTCTCGCCCTGGAAGATGTTGCCGGCAGTGAGGCCGATGCGCGCCTCGATGTCGGGCGGGCCGAGCACCTCGTGATGCTCGAGGCAGTCCTCGAAGTCGGGGGCGAAGCGGCTGATCAGGTCGATGAACTGGCGCCCGACCTCCCCGCGCCGTGCTTCCCAGTCGAACTCGTAGGGCGCGTACTGGCCGAACACGCTCAGCAGGTGCTTGCCGCGCGGGGCCGGTGTCGGGTCGTGCACCGTCTGCACGTAGATCTCGCCGAAGCCGACGGCCGGCTCGCCGCCGGCGCCGGCCTCGAAGGCGAGCTGGGCCGCGTCGAGCCCGGTGGTGACGTCGACCGTGCCGCGGGCGGGGAAGTCCTGGCCGGGCGCGGCGGTCCAGGTCGGGAGGCGATCCAGGGCGGCGTTGAACTTCACGACGGGGCTGCGGATCTGCCACGCCTCGAGGCGGGTCCTGAAGGCGGCCGGGACGTCGTGGTCGCCGAGCAGCCTGAGGGCGACCTTGGGGTCGGCGTTGCAGACGACGGTGGCGGCACGGATCAGCGTGCCGTCCTCGAGCCGGACGCCCTCCTCGGGCACGATCTCGGCGACCGGGACGCCGGTGGCGAGCACGGCGCCGGCCTCCTGCGCGGCGTCGGCGATCGCGAACGAGATCATGCCCATGCCACCGCGGACGTAGCCCCACAGCGGGCCGCGGCCCTCGAGGTCGCCCTGGTAGTGCATGAGCTTGATGCTGGCGGTGCCCTTGTCCTTCGGCCCCGCCCACGCGCCGATCACGCCCTGGCCGAAGAGCGCGTCCTTGAGGCGCTGGTCGGACATGTGGTCGTCGAGCACCTCGGCGATGGAGGCGTCGAAGACGACGTCGATCATCGCCTGCTCGCCATGCAGCATCTCCTCGAGCTCGGCGCGGCTCGGCGAGTCGCCGATCCAGCTGTCGCGCTCGCCGGTGCGCAGGCGCCGCCGGATCGAGTCGAAGAGGTGCTCGTAGGCCCAGTAGCCCTCCTGGTCCTGCTTCGACACGCCGAGCGCTTCGAGGTCGGCCTGCGTGCGGGCGTCGTCGACCCACTGGCCGAACGAGCTGGCGTCCTCGAACGGGACCCAGAGGTTGGGGTCGGCGATGTGGACGTGCAGGCCGCGCCGCTTGAGGGCGAGCTCTCCGATGACGATGTCGTCGAGCAGGCCGACGACGTAGGCACACGGGCTGACGATGTAGTCGGGGTCGGCGAACGGGCGCTCGAGCGTGCACGCGCCGCCGAGCCGCTCCCGGCGCTCGAGCACGAGCACGGACTGGCCGGCCCGCGCGAGATAGGCCGCGCACGTGAGGCCGTTGTGGCCGCCCCCGACGACGACCGCGTCCCATTGGCGGGCGGCGAGCTCCGAGACGGGCGCGGGCAGCCCGACCTCGCCGAGTTGCTGCGCGATGGCGTTCATCGGTTGCTCTCCTTCGCGACGGCGTCGACGACGACGGCGCCCTGTTCGTGGACGAGGACGGGGTTGCACTCGATCAGCTCGAGGCCGGGGATCTCGGTCAGCGCGCTCGCCAGTGCGGCGGCGGCGGGGAGGTCGGCGTTCGCGAGCAGCGCGGCGCCGCGGAGGCGGGCGAGCGCGGTCAGGACCCGCTCGGGCGTGGCGGGCAGCGGGACGACGGCGACGTCGCCGAGCGCGTCGGCGTGGATGCCCCCGAGCCCGATGACGAGCGCGGGCACGACCGCGTCGCGGCGGACCGCGACGATCAGCTCGGCGCCCGGCGGCGCCATCCGCTCCACCAGGACCTGGGCGGCACCGTTGCGGCCGGTGAGCGCGCGGTGGGCGGCGCGCAGCGCGGGCTCGGTGGCGACGTCGAGCGCGAGCGCCCCGGCGGCGGTCTTGTGCTGGAGCCCCGGGCTCGTGAGCTTGACCGCGACGGGGCCGCCGAGCTCTCGCAGTGCGGCGACGGCGTCGTCCTCGCCCGCGACGATGCGGCCGCCGACGACGGGGATCCCCGCGACCCGGAGGAGCGCCTTCGTCTCGTGTTCGGCGAGCCAGCGACCGTCGCGGACCGGAGTGACCGGGTTGAGGGCCGGCGCGTCGCAGATCGGGCCGGCCGAACCCGGGCCGGAGTCGGCCGGTGCGGGTGTGGCGAGGCCGGAGGTGGCCGTGCCCGGTGCGTCACGGCCCTGGCGGCATGCGGCAGCCATCTCGCGCAGGCGCGCGGCGTCGGGCGGTGGGGCCTGGAGGGCGGCCGCGCAGGCGAGGCCGGAGCGGAGCCCGGCGACGGCAGGGACCCCGGCCTGCGCGAAGCGCCAGGCGGCGGCGTCGTCGAGCAGCTCGGGGAGGGTGGCGGCGACGAGCACGGAGGCAGGCGTCGCCTGCGCGCCGTCGCGGATGCCGTCCTCGACCGCCTGCCAGCTCTCGCCGGACGTGCCGCTGAGGCCGGGCGGGTGGTCGTAGAAGACGAGGACCTGGTCGATGCCGGGATCGTCGCCGACCAGCGCGACGAGGTTCCGCTGCCACGTGCGATCGCCCCAGATCATCGCCGTGTAGTCGAGCGGGTTCGCGATCGTGGCGGCCGGCGGGACCCGCTCGCGCAGCGCCGCTGCCGTGGCCGGGGCGAAGGCGGGGAGGTGGAGGCCGAGGCGGTCGGCCTCGTCGGCACCGAGGCCGGAGTCGCCGCCGGAGCAGGTGAGGATCGCGAGGCCGCGGCCGCGCGACCGGGCCCCGCGAACCGCGAGCGCCTTCGCGAGCTCGAGCAGCTCGTGCGGGTCGGTCGCCCACGCCGCGCCGGCCTCCTCGGCCAGTGCGCGGAAGACGCGCTGATCGCCCGCGACGGCGCCCGCGTGCGCCGCGGCGGCGGCGGCGCCCACCGCGGACGCCCCGACCTTCAGCACCGCGACCCCGACGCCCGCGTCCGCGCACGCCGCGAGCGCGTCGCAGAGGCGGGCGCCGTCGCCGCCGTCCTCGATCATCAGCGCGACCGAGCGGACCTCCGACTCGGTCGCGAGGTGCTCGAGGTAGTCCGGCGTGGTCAGCACCGTCTCGTTCCCGCTCGAGATCGCCGTATGCAGCCGCAGCCCCCGCCGCGTCGCGAGCGCGTTGACCGCGAGATTGCCGCTCTGGGACACGAGCGCGACGTGGCCCGGCTCCCGCGGCACGAGCGCATCACCCCACAGCGCCGCGCGGGTGTGGAGCGCGATCACGCCGTCGCAGTTGGGACCGCAGACGGGGAGCCCGTGGCGGAGCGCCGCGGCGCGCAGCGCGGCCTCGAGGGCCGCGCCGGCCGGCGCGGGCGGGTCGAGCGTCGACTGAGTCGGCCTCATGCCGACGGAGTCGACGCTCGGCGTCGGGATTGCCGGCCGGGCCGCCTCGCGGAAGCCCGCGGCGAACACGACCGCGCCGCCGCACCCCAGCGCGCCCGCCTCCTCGATCACGCCGGGCACCGCCGCGGCCGGGATCGCGACGACGACGGCGTCGGGGACGCCCGGCAGGTCTGACAGAGACGGGAAGCACGGCACGCCGTGCGCCTCCGTGCGGCGCGGGTTGACGCCCCAGACCGCGCCGTCGAAGCCGACGGCGGAGAGGTTGAGCAGCGTCTGGCTGCCGTAGTGGTCGCCGTTGTCCGTGGCCCCCACGACGGCGATCGAGCGCGGGTGGAAGAGTCGGGTCAGGTCCACTTCAGATGATTGATTCCATGGCCCGCTCGGCTTCTCGGGCCTGGATCGTGGAATCAGTCATCTAATGCAGGGTGCGCTCGACGCCGCGGCGCTCGAGCGCGCGCGCGACGATGAGCCGCTGGATCTCGCTCGTGCCCTCCCAGATGCGGTCCACGCGCAGCTCGCGCAGGAAGCGCTCGGCGACGTTCGTCCTCAGGTACCCGCGGCCGCCGAACACCTGGACGGCACGGTCGGCGCAGCGCCAGGCGGCTTCGGAGACGAACAGCTTCGCCATCGACGCCTTCGCGTGCACCACCTTCGGGTCCGCGCCGGCGTCGATCAGCCTCGCGACCTGCAGGGTCAGCGCGCGGCCCGCGGCGGCGTCGGCGGCCGAGTCCGCCAGCGGGAACGAGACACCCTGGTAGTCCATGATCCGGTGGCCGCCCTGCTCGCGCGCCAGCGCCCACGCGGTCGCCTCCTCGAGCAGCCGCCACATCGCCCCGACGCCGCGCGCCGCGATGCCCAGGCGCTCCTCGGTGAACCACGCGCGCTGGAGCTCCTCGCCCGCGCCGAGCCCGCCGACGACCGCGTCGTCGCCGACCTCGACGCCGCTGAAGCGGATCGTCGGGTGGCCGTGCGGATAGGTGTGCGTGAACGGCGGGTCGTCGACGACCGAGATCCCCGGCAGCTCGCGGTCGATCAGGAACAGCGTGGGCCCCGCGCCGTCGGCGTTCGCCATCACGATGTAGACCGCCGCGACGTCGCCATAGGTGACGAACCACTTCTCGCCGTTGATCACCCATCCGGCGTCCGGCCGCCGGTGCGCGGTCGTGGCGATGCCGGAAGGGTCGGAGCCGGCGTGCTCCTCGGTGACCGCGTAGGCGTCGTGCAGCTCGCCGCGCAACGCCGGCCGCAGGTAGCGGTCGATCTGCTCGACGGAGCCGCTGCCGAGCACGTTGTAGGCGCTCGGCACGTGCCACGAGAGGGCGTTGGTCGAGCGCCCGAACTGCTCCTCGACCAGCACCCACTCGAGCTTGCTCCAGCCCTGGCCACCGTGCTCGCGCGCGTGCAGCCCGCCATGGAGCCCCGCGGCGATCGCCTCCGAGCGGATCCGCCCGAGTACCTCGTCCGGCAGGTGGCCGCCGGCCAGCTCGGCCTGCTCCTCGAGCGGGATCAGCACCTGCTCGACGTAGCGCCGCGCGCGGCCCTGCAGCTCCGCCTGCTCCGGCGTGAGCTCGAACTCAGGCGCGGCGACATCGAGCGGCACGCTCATGCCCGCGCCGTCTCCGCCTCGACCGGAGCGTGCCCGTTGCGGTGGGGCATCGCGCGCCGCACCCGCTGCCACCGACGGTCGTGCAGGATCCGCTTGGCCGCGTTGTGCCCGCCGGCCGCCATCACGCCGCCGCCCGGGTGCGTGCCCGCACCGCAGAGGTAGAGCCCGTCGACCGGTGTCGCGTACTGCGCGAGCGCCGGCGAGGGACGCATGAACGCCATCTGGTCGAGCCCCTGCTCGCCCTGGAAGATGTTGCCGCCGAGCAGGCCGAAGATGCGCTCGAGATCGGGCGGGGCGAGGACCTCGTGGTGCACCACGGCATCGCGGACGTTCGGCGCGACCGCCCCGAGCGTGTCGAGGCACTGCTGCCCGTAGCGCTCGCGCGACCCCTCGGGCCACCCCTCCTCGTTGTACGGGCCGTACTGCGTGAACATCGTCACCACGGTCGAGCCGTCGTCGGTCAGCGACCGGTCGATCGTGGTCGGGACCTCGACCTCGAGGTACGGCGCCTCCGACGGCCGGCCGCGCACCGCGTCCTGCCACGCGCGCTCGAGGTAGTCGATCGACGGGCAGAACGCGACGCCCGATCGCAGCAGCATCTGCCCGTCCGCGTCGCTCACGCCCTCGTAGCGCGGGGGCTCCGACAGCACCCAGTTCACCTTCACCGACCCGCCGCGCGTCTTGTAGCGCCGCAGGTCCTCGACGACCTCGTCGGGGAAGTGCTCAGCACCGGCCAGGTCGAGGACCGTCGTCTTCGGATGCGCGCCCGAGACGACCAGCGGCGCCGTCAAGGCCTCGCCGGAGTCCAAGGTCACGCCCAGGACGCGGCCGTCGCGCACGTCGATCGAGGCCACGCCGGCGCCCGTGCGCATGACCGCGCCGTTGGACTCGGCACTGCGCGCGATCGCCATCGAGATCGAGCCCATGCCGCCCTTGACGTGCCCCCACAGCCCCGGCACGCCGTCGATCTCGCCCAGCGCGTGGTGCAGCAGGTTGTACGCGGTGCCCGGCGTGCGCGGCCCCGCCCACACGCCGACCACGCCGGTCGAGGCGGTGGCGCCCTTGAAGAGGTCGTTCTCGAACCAGTCGTCGAGCAGGTCGCCCACCGACATCGTCATCACGCGGTAGAAGTCGTGGACGTCGCGCTTGCTCAGCCCGGCCGCGCGACCCGCCTCACGCAGCAGTCCGAGCAGATCGCCGGGGCGCTTGGAGCCGAGCGCCGGCGGCGGGCGCAGCATCAGCGGGCGCAGGAAGCCGGCCATGCGCTCGAGCAGGTCCTCGAACGCGGGGTAGGCCGCGGCGTCCTGCTTCGAGAAGCGCGCGAGCGAGTCGACCGTGGCCTGCTGGTCGTTGTGGAAGAACATCACGCGGCCGTCGCCGTCGATCGCGGCGTAGGCCGGATCCAGCGGGTGCACCTCGTAGCCGAAGTCCTTGAGCCGAAGGTCCTCGACCACGCGCGGCTGCAGCAGCGAGACGACGTAGGAGGCGCGCGAGATGCGGTGGCCCGGCCAGACCTCCTCGGTCACGCAGGCGCCGCCGAGGATGTCGCGGCGCTCGACGACGCACACGCGCAGCCCGGCCCGCGCGAGATATGCGCCGGCGGTGAGCCCGTTGTGGCCACCGCCGACCACGATCGCGTCGTAGTCGGTCATGGGCGGCAAACTAGCCGTTCCTGACCTTGTAGTCAAATACACGAACTGCTGGTACGCTCCCCGCCCATGGCCCCGCCCTTCACCGCCGAAGAGCTCTCCGAGACGCGCCGGCCGCTGCTGCAGGCGACGCAGCTCCCGCCGCGCGCCTACGTCGACGAAGCCGTCGCCGACTGGGAGGCCGAGCACCTCTTCCTCGGCGGCTGGGTCTGCGTCGGGCACGCGCAGCCGCTGGCCGAGCGTGGCCGCTTCCTGACGCGCCAGATCAAGGACGAGAGCCTGCTCTTCGTGGGCGACGACGAGGGCAGAGCGCACGGCTTCTTCAACGTCTGCCGCCATCGCGGCGCGCGCCTCGTCAGCGAACCCGAGGGCACGATGCGCCGCCTGCAATGCCCCTACCACGCCTGGTGCTACCGCTTCGACGGCCGCCTGCTCAGCGCGCCGCACACGGAGGAGATCGAGAACTTCGACCCCGCCACCTCCGGCCTCAACCGCCTGCGCATGGAGGAGGTCCACGGCCTGCTGTTCGCCGACATCTCCGGCACCGCCGGCCCGCTCGCGGACCACCTCGGCGACCTGGAGCCGCACCTCGAGCGATACCGCCTCGGCGAGCTGCACCGCGCCGCCGCGATCACCTACGACGTCGAGGCCAACTGGAAGGCGATCGTCGAGAACTACTCCGAGTGCCTGCACTGCCCGGGCGTGCACCCCGAGCTCAACCGGCTCTCGCACTACATGAGCGGCGACGAGTACGAGGGCGCCGGCGCCTGGTGCGGCGGCTCGATGACGCTCACCGAGGGCGCCGAGACGATGGCCGCCAACGGCGGGCACGGCACGCGCCCCGCGATCGCGGGCCTGACCGAGGCCGAGCAGCGCGACGTCCTCTACTTCGCGCTGTTCCCCAACCTGCTCGTCTCGCTGCACCCCGACTACGTGATGGTTCACACGCTGTGGCCGCGCGGCGCCGGGCGCACCGAGGTCGTGTGCGAGTGGTGCTTCGAGCCCGAGACGATGGCGCGGCCGGGCTTCGACGCGACCGACGCCGTCGAGTTCTGGGACACGGTCAACCGCCAGGACTGGCACGTCTGCGAGCTCGTCCAGCGCGGCATCGGCTCGCGCGGCCATGTGCCGGGGCGCTACACGGAGACGGAGCAGACCGTCCACGCCTTCGACCAGCTCGTCGCCGAGGCGTACCTCACGCCGTGAGCTCCAGCCGCGAGCGGATCCTCGACGCCGCCGTCGTGCGGATCGCCAGCGACGGGATCGACGCGGTGCGGATCGCGCGCATCGCCATGGACGCGCGGGTCTCGACGGCGCTCGTCCACTACCACTTCGCCACCCGCGAGGCGCTGCTGGCCGAGGCGCTCGAGCACTCCTTCGCGACGGCGGGCGAGGTCCGCGACGGGACCGGCGATCCGGTCACACGCCTGCGCGCGATGGTCGAGCAGTGCCTGCCGCTGCCGGGCGAGCAGGAGCGCGACTGGGTGCTGTGGGTCGAGCTGTGGCTGCGCGCCGTCCGCCACCCCGAGCTGCGCCCGACGGCCGCGAAGCTCTACGCGAACATGCACGACTGGTTCCGCGAGGCGATCGAGGAGGGCGAGTTCGGCCCCGTCGACGCCGCGGCGATCGCCGACCGCGCGCTCGCGCTGATCGACGGCTTCGGCGTGCGCGCCCTGCTCGGCGACCCCGCGATCCCGCTCGAGCGCGCTCGCGATGAGGTCTGGCACGCACTCGCGGGTGATCTCGGCTTGCGCGCGGGCACCGCCACCAGCTAGGTTCGCTGAATTGCCGTTCGGATAACCCTGCGATGAGCCCGCGCCCCACCACCGGGCACGTCCGCCGCCCCGCGATCCTCAGGGCGGCCGCGGAGGTGATCGCCGAGCGCGGCGTGATCGGGACGCGGATCGCCGACATCGCCGAGCGGGCGGACACATCCGCGCCCGGCGTCCTGTACTGGTTCGCCACCAAGGACGAGCTGCTCACCGAGGCGCTGGCCTTCGCGGACGACAGCTTCTACGCGGAGCTCAGCGACGAGCTCGCGCGGCTCGACGGCGCCCGCGCGCGGCTCGCGCGGATCGTCGAGCTATGGCCCGCCGAGGGCGACGCCGAGACCGTGCTGTGGATGGAGCTGTGGGTGCGCGCGCTGCGCGACCCCGCAGTCGGCGCCGCCCGCGAGCGGCTGGACGGGCGCTGGCGCGCGGCGATCGCCGACGTCGTGCGCGAAGGGCAGGCGGCCGGAGAGTTCCAGCCGGTCGATCCGGACGGGTTCGCGCTGACGCTCGGCGCGCTGATGGACGGGTTCGCGATCCAGCTCGCGCTGCACGATCCGGCGGTCACGCCGGAGCGGGTGCGGGAGCACTGCATGGCACTGGTGGAGGAACGTCTCGGACGAGAGGGAGTGGCTGATGCGATCTGATCTGTTCGAGGGGCCGATGCGGCGGCGGGAGCTGCTTCAGGGCGGCGCGGGGCTGGCGCTCGCGCTCGGGCTGGCGGGCTGCGGCGTCGGCGAGGGCGGCAGCGGAACGCCGGCGAAGAAGGTCGCGAAGGCCAAGGTCATCCCGGCCAAGCCGGACGGCGACCTCGTCTACTTCAACTGGTCGGAGTACCTCGACCCGAAGCTCATGAAGGAGTTCGAGAAGCTCCACGGCGTGAAGGTGCGCGAGTCCAACTTCGACTCGATGCAGGGCATGATGGCCAAGCTGCGCTCGGGCAACCGCTACGACCTGATCTTCCCGGGCTCCGAGTGGGCGGACCGCCTCATCAAGGCCAACCAGCTGCTGCGCTTCGACCCGTCGGTGCTGAAGAACGCCGGCACGCTCTACGACTACTTCGCCAAGCCCTGGTACGACCCGACCGCCGAGCACACGCTCCCCTACGCGCTCTACGCGAGCGGGATCATCTACCGCAAGGACAAGCTCCAGCTGACCGGCTCCTGGAACGACTTCGCCGACGAGACGGCGAAGGGGCGCGTCTACCTGCTCGACGACTACCAGGAGGTCATCGGCGCGGGCAACCTCGTCACCGGCGCCAAGCTCAACTCGGCCGATCCGGCCGACGTCGCGAAGGCGAAGCAGTGGGCGCTGAACCTCAAGCCGAAGCTGCGCGGGTTCTCGACCGACGACATCCAGAACATGGTCGGCGGCAACGCCTGGATCCACCACGGCTGGAACGGCGACGTCGTCAACATCCGCAACCAGGTGAAGAAGCCCGAGAACTACTCGTTCCAGAAGTGCAAGGAGGGCCTCCCGCTCGGCACCGACTGCTTCGCGATCCCCGCCAACGCCCAGCACCCGGGCACGGCGCTCGCGTTCATCGACTTCATCCTCCAGCCCGAGATCGCCTCGCGCAACATCGAGTACATGGGCTACCCGATGCCGTACAAGGGACCGGACGAGACGTTCGCCGGGCTGGTCAAGACCGACCCCGCCATCAACGTCACCGTCGACGACCTCGAGCACGGCGACCAGTACCGCAACATCGGGACCGCGGGGCGCCGCCTGTGGGACCAGACCTGGACGGAGATCAAGGCGGCGTGAACGAGAGCGACCGCTTCGCCGGCCGCTTCCTGATCCCGGGCGGCCTCTGGCTGCTCGTGTTCTTCGCGGTCCCGCTCGCGATCGTGCTCGCGATCTCGTTCGGCGTGCCGGGCGACCTCGGCGGCGCGAGCTACGCCTGGAACCCCGAGAACTACTCGCGCGCGTTCGACCCGCTGTTCATCCCGGTGCTGGCGCGCTCGGTCGGCTACGCGGTCGCGACCGTCGCGCTCTGCCTCCTGCTCGGCTATCCGGTCGCGTACTACATCGCGCGCTTCGGCGGCCGCCACAAGCAGGTGCTGATCGCGCTCGTCGTACTGCCGTTCTTCGTCAACTACCTCGTGCGCACGTACGCGTGGGTCGCGTTGCTCTCCGACGAGGGCGTCGTCAACGGCGTGCTCGGCCTCGACGATCCCATCCGCTTCCTCAACACCCCCTACGCGGTCATCGGCGGGCTCGTCTACGGCTACCTCGCGTTCATGATCCTGCCCGTGTACGCCGCGCTCGACCGCATGGACCCGGCGCTGATCGAGGCCGGCAAGGATCTCTACGGGTCGGACTGGAAGACGTTCCTGCACGTCACCTGGCCGACGACGTTCCAGGGCGTGCTGGCCGGCACCGTGCTCGTGTTCCTGCCCGCGGTCGGGGACTTCGTGAGCGCGCAGCTGCTCGGCGGGCCCGGGACCTACATGATCGGCAACCTGATCCAGCAGCAGTTCTTCGGCGCCGAGGACTGGCCCTTCGGGGCCGCGCTGACGACGCTGATGATGCTCTTCCTGCTGGTGTGGATGGTGCTCTACCTGCGCTCGGCGGCCAAGGCGGCGCGGGAGGCGACGGCATGAGGTGGCTGCGGCTCTACGTCGCCGGGTTCTTCGTCTTCCTGTTCGCGCCGATCGCGCTGGTGGTGGTGTTCTCGTTCAACTCGCAGCGCTCGCTGCAGAAGTTCGCGGGGTTCAGCCTCGAGTGGTACCAGCGCTTCTTCGACAGCGAGTCGCTGCGCTCGTCGCTGATCGCGAGCCTCGAGATCGCCTTCGTGACGATGATCGTCGGGACGCTGCTGGGGACGCTGCTCGCGTTCGGGCTCGTGCGGGCGCGCTCGCGTTTCGCGGGCAGCGCGAACATCCTCATGCTCGTGCCGCTCGTGACACCGGAGATCGTCGCGGGGGTGTCGGCCTTTCTCCTCTTCACCCAGCTCGGGCTGCGGCTGTCGCTGGTGACGATCACGCTCGCGCACATCACGTTCTCGATCTCCTACGTGACGGTGGTGGTCCGCGCGCGGCTGGCGTCGCTGCACCCGGAGGTCGAGCAGGCGGCGATGGACCTCGGCGCGACCCGGCTGCAGACCCTGCGGCTGGTCGTGCTGCCGGCGCTGTGGCCCGCCGTGGTCGCCGCAGGGCTGCTCGTGTTCGCGCTGTCCTTCGACGACTTCGTCCTCTCGTTCTTCACCACCGGCGAGTCACCGCAGCCGCTGCCGGTGCGCATCTGGTCGGCGATCCGCTTCGGCGTGACGCCGACGATCAACGCGATCGGCACGCTCATGCTCGCGATCTCGACGGCGGCGATCGTGCTCGCGGTCGGCCTGCCGCGGCTGCTCGGCCGGCGCGAGAGCGGGCTCGGCGTCCTGCTGGGGAGCGAGGCGGAGCCGGTGGCGAGCTTGCGAGGCAGGACGAAGTGAGCGAGGCGGTCCGGTTCGAAGGCGTCACCAAGCGGTTCGGCGCCGCCACGGCGGTCTCCGGCCTCGATCTGACGGTCGAGCGCGGCGAGTTCTTCTCGCTCCTCGGCCCGTCTGGCTGCGGCAAGACCACCACGCTGCGGATGGTGGCCGGCTTCGAGCAGCCGACCGAGGGCCAGGTCTACCTCGACGGCGAGCCGGTCGCGAAGATCCCGGCGTTCAAGCGCAACGTCAACACGGTGTTCCAGAGCTACGCGCTGTTCGAGCACCTCGACGTCGAGGGCAACGTCGCGTTCGGCCTCAAGCGGCGCAAGGTCGCGGGGGACGAGATCCGCACGCGCGTCGCCGAGGCGCTCGAGCTCGTGCGGCTGACGGGCCGCGAGAGCGCGCGCCCGAACGAGCTGTCGGGCGGCCAGCGCCAGCGCGTCGCGCTCGCGCGCGCGCTCGTGAACCGGCCCGCGGTGCTGCTGCTCGACGAGCCGCTCGGCGCGCTCGACCTCAAGCTCCGCAAGGAGATGCAGGTCGAGCTGAAGGCGATCCAGCGCGAGGTCGGCATCACGTTCCTCTACGTCACGCACGACCAGGAGGAGGCGCTCGCCATGTCGGATCGGATCGCGGTCATGAACGGCGGCGTCGTCGAGCAGTGCGGGACGCCCGAGGAGGTCTACGAGCATCCGGCGCGCACGTTCGTGGCCGGCTTCATCGGGATCTCGAACCTGATGGAGGGCACGGTCGAGGGTCAGAGCGTGCGGCTCGCGGGCGGGGCATCGTGCCAAGCGCCCGTGCCCGAGGACTGCGCGGACGGCGCCACCGTCCACCTCTCCGTCAGGCCCGAGAAGATCTGGCTCGACGAGCACGAGGACGGCATGGTGCTGCTCGAGGGGACGGTCGTCGAGCGCGTCTACGTGGGCACCACGACGCAGGTGATCATCGAGCTCTCGCCCGGGTCGCGGGTCGTCGCGCTGGAGCAGAACACGCACCGCTCGCGCGCGGACAATCGCTGGGAGATCGGCGAGAAGGTCACGCTCGGCTGGCGGCCGGAGCACTCGCTCGTGCTGCGGTAGGGCTACGGCTACGGCTTGAGCCGCCGCCCGGTCGAGAACAGCCACACGCTCCAGCCCACCGACAGCGAGGCGATCACGGCCGTCACCCCGAGCGACAGCCAGATCGACATGTCGCTGTGGCCGAGGAAGCCGTAGCGGACGGCGTCGATCAGGTAGTGCACCGGGTTGGCGCGCGAGATCTCCTCCCACGGCGAGGGCAGGCGCGCGACGGAGTAGAAGACCCCGCCGAGGAACGACAGCGGCAGGATCACGAGGTTCGTGACGAACGCGGCGTGGTCCCACGACTCCGCGTAGACGCCGACCACGACGCCGAAGGAGCAGAACAGCACGAGCAGCAGGAAGATCGCCGCGGCGAGCGCGAGTGGAGCGTGGATCGGGACGCCGGTGAGCACGAGCGCGACCGCGAGCAGGCCGGCGCCGATCAGCAGCGCGCGCACGGCGCCGCCGACATTGAGCGCGAGGTTGACCTGCCAGCCGCGCATCGGCGCGGCGAGCACATCGTTGATGTAGCGGTCGAAGCGCGCCTGGAACACGGTCGCCGAGTTGTTGGCGTAGGCCGCCTGAGCCATCGTCATCGCGATCAGGCCGGGGACGATGTAGACGTCGTAGGACACCCCGTCGATCGAGCGGATGCGGCTCCCGAGCGAGAGCCCGAAGACGAGGATGAACAGCGAGCTCGAGAGGATCGGCGCGAGGACGGTCTGCGTCCACAGCTTCAGGACGCGGTTGATCTCGCGGCTCGAGAGGGCGATCAGTCCACGGTTCACGGTTCGAGCGTAGAAGCCCCGGCGCTCGCGACCACGACGAGGCCGATCGCGAGCCAGTCGCGCGCCGCCAGCCCCTGGCCGAGCACGACGAGGCCCGCGAGCGCCGCAACCGCCGGCTCGAGCGACATCAGCACGCCGAACACGCGCGCGGGCAGCCGTCGCAGCGCCTCGAGCTCGAGCGAGTAGGGCAGCACCGAGGACGCGAGGGCGACGGCGAGGATGGCGCCGAGCAACTCGGGCCGCAGCAGCTCGCTGCCGGCGCCCGCGATCCCGAACGGCGCGACCAGCAGCGCGCCCGCCACCATCGCGACCGCGAGCCCGCTGCCGCCCCCGAACAGCGTGCCGGTGCGCTGGGAGAGCACGATGTAGGCAGCCCACAGCACGCCGGCGGCGAGCGCGAAGGCGACCCCCGTGGTGTCGAGCGAGCCGCCCCCGTAGTCGGCCAGCAACACGATCCCGGCCGCCGCCAGCGCCACCCACAGCAGGTCGAGCGCGCGCCGCGACCCGATCACCGCGAAGCCGAGCGGGCCGATGAACTCGAACGTCACGGCGACGCCGAGCGGGATGCGGTCCATCGCCTCGTAGATGCAGAGGTTCATCGCGCCGAGCGCGAGCCCGAACGCGATCGCCACCCCGAGGTCGCCGCGCGGGCGGCCGCGCAGCCGCGGGCGCCAGATCGCGACGAGCACGAGCGCGGCGAAGCCCAGCCGCCCGAACGCCGCGCCCGCCGGCCCGAGCTCGTCGAACAGCTCGACCGCGAAGGCGGCCCCGACCTGCAGGGAGGAGACCGCCAGCACCACCAGGCCGATGGCCGTGGGGCGAGGCGCCTTGCTCAAAGGCGCTTGCGGTAGCGCAGCTCGCGCAGTGGCGCGCCGTTCCAGACGCGCTCGCGGGCGTCGGTCGTCTTGCGCCAGCCCGAGGCCTGGTAGACGCGCCGGGCGCTCGCGTTGCGCTCCTCGGTCCACAGCGACACCTCGGAGCAGCCCGCCTCGCGCAGCGCGTCCTCGGCCGCCACGACCAGCGCGCGGCCGGCGCCGCGGCCCCACGCACGCGGGTGCGTGAAGAGGAGGTCGATCCCGCAGTCCTTGATGATCGCGAAGCCGGTGATGCCGTCGTCGTCCTCCGCGACGACCTCGCCGCCGTGGATCTCCAGGGACTCCATCACCGGCGCGTCGTCGCCGGTCGCGCCCCACGACTCCTCGGCCGCGGCGAGGAACACCGCCGCGATCGCGGCCGCGTCGTCTGCGGTGGCGGCCCGGACGCTCATCGGCGCGGCCCGTCAGGCGTAGCGCGACGGCCGGGAGAGGCCGCGCTTGGCGCCCTCCTCGAGCAGCCGCTCCTCGGAGATCGCGCCGCCGGTGGCGGTCGGCACGCCCATCGCGAGCCGGGAGTAGAGCTGCGCCCAGCTCAGGCGCTCGTCTTCGTCCGCGCCGCGCAGGTCCGCCCACGCGTAGGCGGCGCAGAGCAGGTCGCGATCGCCGGTGGTGTCGACCACCGCGCCGGTGTCGAAGTCGGGGATCGCGACGTGGCGCCCGCCGGTCACGGCGATCGCGCGTTCGGCGCCGAGCGTGATGACGACCGTCGCGACCCAGTCGCCGAGGCGCTCGGCGGCCGCCTCGGGCGTGTCCGTGTTCGTCAGCACGAGCGCGTCCGGCGCGTTCAGGAAGAGGGCCCGCGCGCCCACGGGCTTCGGCGGCAGCTGGCGCGAGAACGCTCGCGCGTCATCGTCGCCGCAGGTCAGGTACGAGCGCGTCCCGTTCGGCAGCAGATCGAGCTGGTCGAGGTTGGCGGCGATCGCCACCGGCGTCAGCGCCGCGACATCCGACGCGCGGGCGCGGACCCCGGGGTCGACCGTGACCATCGTCCGGGTCTCGCCCACCGGCATCACGACCGTCTCGGGGGTGCGCTTGGTCCGGAAGCCCGCGACGGCCACACCCTCGCCCTCGAGCTCACGGCGGACGTACTCGCCGCCGAGGTCTGAGCCGAGCGGCGCGACGAGCGCCGTCTGCAGCCCGAGGCGGGCGGCCGCGACGGCGGTGATGGCGCCGCCGCCGGGCGAGCGCAGGAGCTGACCGGCGAAGCGCTCCTCGCCCGGAGCGGGGAGCGCCTCGAGGCCCACGAAGGTGAGATCCAGGAAGGCCGGGGTGGCGACCGCGAGTTCGATGCTGAGCACTGAGGCGAGCGTATCCGCTGGCGACGTTCCGGTTCGGTCAGCGGCGCTGGGCGCGACCGCTCTCGGGGTCGAAGAAGCGCAGGCCCTCGCGCACGAGCCCGAAGCGGACCTCGTCGCCGGGCTGCGCCGCCGAGCGACCCTCGACGCACAGGACCAGCTGCGTCTCCTCCTCGTGGCGGACGCCGAGGAAGGTCTCGCGGCCGAGCGCCTCCACGTAGGCGACCTCGCCGTCGAGCGGGCCGAGCAGGCCCTCGCCCTCGACCCACGGGCACGCGTGCTCGGGCCGCACCCCGACGATCGTCTCGGGCGGCGCGCCGAGGTCGAGCCCGAGCCGGCCGGCGGGCGCGAAGCTCATGCCCGGCGAGCCGACGAAGCCCGCCACGAACACGTTGGCCGGCTCGTCGTAGACCTCGGCGGGCGTGCCGACCTGCTCGATCCGGCCCTGGTTCATGACCGCGATGCGGTCGCCCATCGTCATCGCCTCGACCTGGTCGTGGGTGACGTAGACCGTCGTCGTCCCGATCTCCTTCTGCAGCCGCTTGATCTCGCCGCGCGTCTGCACGCGCAGCTTCGCATCGAGGTTGGAGAGCGGCTCGTCCATCAGGAAGACGGCCGGGTCGCGCACGAGCGCGCGGCCGAGCGCGACGCGCTGCTGCTGGCCGCCGGAGAGCTGGCCGGGCTTGCGCTCGAGCAGCGCGTCGAGCTCGAGCGCGGCGGCGGCGCGGCGCACCTGCTCGTCGATCCGCTGCTTCGGCGCCTTGCGCCGCCGCAGCGCGAAGGCGAGGTTGTCGTAGACGGTCATCTGCGGGTACAGCGCGTAGTCCTGGAAGACCATCGCGATGTCGCGCTCGCGCGGGGCGACGCGGTTGACGACGCGCTCGCCGATCCGGATCTTGCCCTCGCTCACGGACTCGAGCCCGGCCAGCATCCGCAGCGCGGTCGTCTTGCCCGAGCCCGACGGCCCGACCAGCACGAGGAACTCCCCGTCGGCGGCGGCCAGCGTCAGCTCGCGGACGGCCTCGACCGCGTCGAAGCGCTTCGTCACCGACTCGAAGGAGACGCTCGCCATCAGACCATCTAGCCCTTCACGGCTCCGCTCAGCATGCCGCGGATGAAGTGGCGCTGGAGGAAGACGTAGAGGATCACGACCGGCGTGGCGACGATGACCGAGCCGGCGGCGAGCAGCGCGAAGTCGGTGGTGTTGCGCCCGGAGAAGAACGCGAGCCCGAGCGGCGCGGTGCGCAGCGCCTCGTCGGAGACCATCACGAGCGCGAGCAGGAACTCGTTCCAGGTCCACATGAACACGAGCACCATCATCGTCAGCACCGCCGGGCGGCCGACCGGCAGGACGACGCGCCACAGCGTGCTCCAGCTCGACGACCCGTCGAGCCGCGCGGCCTCGACGAGCGAGCGCGGCACGGAGCGGAAGAACGCCCGCATCCAGAACGTCCCGAACGCGACCGAGACGCCGACCTGGGGGAAGATCAGCGCCGCGTAGGTGTCGGTCAGGCCGAGGTCGCGGAGGTCGTAGTAGAGCGGCACGACCGTTGACTCGAGCGGCACCATCAGCCCGAGCAGGAAGAGGTAGAAGAGCGCCTGGTCGCCGCGGAAGCGCATCATCCCGAACGCGTAGCCGGCCAGGATCGACAGCAGCGTGGCGAGCGCGACGACGCTGACGGTGACGATCGCGCTCGAGCGTAGGTACTGGGAGAAGTTGCCCTCGTCCCACGCCGTCGCGAAGTTGCCGAAGTGCAACCCGTTGGGGTGCCCGAAGGAGGCGACCTCGCCCGGCGCCTGCAGCGCGGTCAGCAGGATCCCGGCGATCGGCACGAGCGCGATCAGCGAGAAGACGCCGAGCAGCGTGTACGTGAGCGCCTGCTCGCGGCGGTCGATCATCGCGTCCCCTCGCGCTCGGCGATCCGGTTGATGAGCACCGTGAGGACGAAGATCAGCGCCGCGATGCAGACGCCGATCGCCGCGGCCGCGCCGACGTCGCCGCCGCGGAACGCGCGGTTGTAGACCTCGAAGGCCGGCACCGAGGTCGAGTCCCCCGGGCCGCCGCCGGTCGTGATGTAGACGAGGTCGAAGGAGCGCAGCGCCTGGATCGTGGTCAGCGTCAGGGCGACGGCGATCTCGTTGCGCAGGCCCGGCAGCGTGACGGCGAAGAACTCCCGCACCGGCCCGGCGCCGTCCATCCGCGCGGCGTCATAGAGCGACTGGGGGATCTTCTGGACCCCGGCGGTGAACAGCACCATCGCCAGCCCGTACATGACCCACGTTCCGATCAGGCCCACCGACGGCAGCGCGAGCGAGAACGAGCCGAGCCAGTTCTGGGCCAGCCCGCCGAGGCCGATCGCGCGCAGGCCCCCGTTGATCAGCCCGCCGTCGGGCGCGTAGATCATCCGCCACATCACGGCCACCACGACGAGCGCGATCACCTGGGGGAGGAACAGCACGGTCCGGAACAGCGCCAGCCCCCGCACGCGCGTGCGCGACATCGCGGCCGCGAGCAGCAGCCCGATCGCGATCGGCAGTACGGCGTAGAAGCCCACGAGCACGAACGCGTGCAGGAAGGCCGAGCGCAGGCGCGGGTCCGAGACGACCGCCTTGTAGTTGTCGAGCCCGGTCCACGCGCCCGGGGTCACTCCGTCCCACGTGAACAGCGACAGCCACGCGCTGTGCACGAGCGGCGCCAGCACGAACAGCCCGAAGACCACCAGCCCCGGCAGGAGATACAGGTAGGCGATCCGCCGCGGCTCGCCGGGCGGCGCGAGGACGGCGCCGCTCACGTCACAGCTTGTCGGTGAACTTCGCGTAGTCGCTCTGCACGGCCTTCGTGAACGCCTTCGGCGCGACCTTGCCCGCCAGCAGCCGCTGGACGGCGCCCGAGAAGTCGTCGTAGAACGTCGGCGTCGCGTAGTCCATGTACGGCGTCAGCCCCTCCGCGTCGTTGAGCGTCTTCCAGGCCGCGAAGACGTCCTTGTTGACCGCCGACGCGGGCTGCCTGGTCGCCGCCATCGCCGGCAGGTTGTCGGTCTCCACCAGCACGTCGGACGCCTTGGCATTCGTGATGAAGTCGATGTAGGCGGCCGCCACGTCGGCGTGCTTGGACTTCGCGGTGATCGCCCACGGCAGGCTCTCGCCGCCGAGCGAGACCGGCGGGTCCCCCGCCTTGCGACCGGGCATCAGGAAGAAGCCGGCCTTGTCTCCCAGCGTGCTCGCGACGTCGGAGGTGATCCACGTGCCGGCGATCGTGAACGGGCTCTTGCCCTTGGTGAACTGCTGCCACGCCGGGTCGTAGCCGGTGCCGTTGAAGTTCGGCGTGAAGTAGCCCTTCTTCGCCCACTCCTGCAGCTTCGCGGCCGCCTCCTGGTTCGCGGCGGTGTCGAAGCTCGCGCCGCTCTTCGCGAAGACGAAGTCGCGCGTCGTCTGCTTGCCCGCGAACTGGTTCTGGACGGTCTGGAACTCGTGGATGCCGCCGAACTTGTCGAGGTTGCCGAAGGAGATCGGGATCTCGCCGTTGGACTTCGCATTGGCGAGCATCTGCTCGAACTCGTCGAAGGACTTGGGGATCGACGGGACCTTGTCCTTGTTGTAGAAGACGCCCACGATCTCGCCCATCTGCGAGACGCCGTAGAGGTCGCCGGACCCGAACTGCTTGCCGTCGGAGGAGAAGCGGTTGAGGTCGAGCAGCGTCTTGGACCAGCGGTCGTTCCAGCCGTAGGCGTCCGCGTAGCTGTCCAGCGGCTTGAGCAGGCCGCCCTTGACGAGCTGGCCCATGACCGGGCGGCCCTGGTTGGCCTCGACGATGTCGGGCGCCTTCGGGCCGGAGACGGCGAGCTTCAGGGTCGTGTTGAGGTCGGTGAACGACTTCGCCACGCGCTTGATCGTCACGTCCGGATACGTGCTCCTGAACGCCTGGTTGAGGCGCTTGATCTGCTTCGCCTGCCCGCCGCGGACCTCCTGGTCCCAGATCGTGAGCGTGACCTTGCCCGCCTTGGCAACGTCGACCTTGGCCGAGTTCTTCTTGCTCTGCTCGGCCTTCTTGGTGTTGTCGGTGGCGTTGCCGCCCGGGGTGCCACAGCCCGCGACCAGCGCGGCGAGACACACGAGGAGGGCGGGCAATCGAGCTGTCATGTCTTGGTCTCCTTTGCTGCTGCGATGGCGAGCGGCGGCAGGCCGCGGGTCGAGCCTTCGGCCAACAGGCGCTCCAGCGTGACCGCGCCGGCGGCGCCCGTGGGCACGGTGACGGAGAGGGATCCGTACAGCACCGCCCAGCGAAGGGCAAGCTCGACGTCGGCGCCGGCGAGGTCGGCCCACACGAACGCGGCGCACAGGAGGTCGCCCGCGCCGGTGGTGTCGACGGCCTTCATCTCGTGGCCGGGAACGCGCACGAACTCGCCGTCGACGAGCGCCATCGCGCCATCAGGGCCGAGCGTGACGATGACGATCTCGACGTCGCCGCCGAGCCGCTGGGCGGCCGCCTCCGGCGTGTCCTCGCCGGTGATCAGGAGCGCCTCCCGGCGGTTGAGGAACAGCGCGCGGGCGCCGCCGAGGTCCTGCGGCGGGTGGCTCGCGAACGCGCGTGCGTCGTCGTCGCCGCAGGTCGCGTAGCCGCGCACTCCGGGCGGCACGGTATCGAGCTGGTCGAGCGCGACGACGGCCGCGCGCGGCGAGAACGCGGCGAGGACCGCGGCGCTCGTGTTGACGCCGGGCTCATAGGTGACCATCGCGCGCTCGCCGCCGTAGGGCATGACCACGGTGGTCGGCGTCCGCGACCCGACGGTGGTCGAGAGCTCGATGCCCTCGTGCTCGAGCGCCGCGCGGATGAAGCGGCCGTCGAGATCGTCGCCGAGCGGCACCGCGAGCGCCGCCCGGAGGCCGAGCCGGGCGATGCCGATCGCGTTGATGGCGCCGCCGCCGGGAGAGCGCAGGAGGTCGCCCGCGAAGCGCTCCTCGCCCGGGCGGGGAACCGACTCGAGGCCGACGAACGTGATGTCCATGAACGCGGTCGCCGAGACCACGACGTCGACGCTCATCCGGCGAAGCGCTCCTGGAGCTCGGGGAGGCGCCTGCGGTAGCCGTCGAAGATGTCGCGCGCGACGGTGACGCTCGGCACCAGCGGGTGCATCGCGAGCGCCCGCACCGCCAGCTCGGCCGAGCCGCTCAGCGCCGCCTCGATCGTCGTGCGCTCGACGTCCTTGATCTGCGAGACGAGCGCCTGAGCGTGGGGCGGCGTCGGCCCGATCGCGACCGGCACCGGTCCGCTGCGGCCGACGATCGCGGGCACCTCGACGACGGCGTGCTCGTCGAGGAACGGCAGCGCGGAGCGGTTGGCGGTGTTGAGGATCATGATCGCGCGGGTGTTGTTGGCGATCGCCTCGACCAGCGCCAGCGCCTCGCCCTCGTAGCCGCCCGGCTCGCCGCCGTCGTCGTGCTCGTCGGTGACGCCGGCCGCGCTGCGCGCCTCGGCCATGTAGGTGCGGTCGCGCTCGTCGCGGGTGGCGCGCCAGGCGCCGAGAGCCTGCGCCGGGCCCTGGCCGTCCAGCGCGTAGAAGGCCGCCTGGGACTCGAGCAGGTAGGCGCCCCGCGGCTGCCCCTGCTCCCGGATCGTCGACACCGTGTCCGCACCGAAGTAGAAGTAGTACAGGTACTCGTTCGGGATCATGCCCAGCGCGCGCAGCCAGTCGCCGCCGAACAGGCGCCCCTCCTCGAAGCCGGCCAGCGCCGCGTCGTCCTCGAGCAGCTCGGGCAGGCGGTCGCCGGTCGAGTCCGACGCCGCCTGCAGCCAGCCGAGGTGGTTGAGCCCGAAGTAGTCGAACCACATCTCGTCGGGGCTGTGGCCGAGCGCGCGGGCGACGCGCCGGCAGAGGGCGGAGGGTGTGTCGCAGATGCCGATCACGCGATCGCCGAGGACCTGGCGGACGGCCTCGGTGACCATGCCGGCGGGGTTCGTGAAGTTGATCAGCCACGCCCGCGGGGCGCGGTCGGCGATCTTCTCGGCCAGCTCGATCATCGCGGGGATCGTGCGCAGGGCGAAGCAGATCCCCCCGGGGCCGGTGGTCTCCTGGCCGAGCACGCCCGCGGAAAGCGGGACGGCCTCGTCGACCACGCGGCCTTCGAGGCCGCCGACCCGGATCGCGCAGAAGACGAAGTCCGCGCCCTCGACGGCGTCGCCGAGGTCGGTCGTGACGCGGAACGGGAGCTCGCCGCCGCGCTCAGCCGCGAGCCCGTGCAGGACGCCGCCGATGCGCTCGAGACGGCCGGCGTCGACGTCGTGGAGGACGATCTCGTCGAAGGCGAGCGTGTCGCGCTTGGCGAGCAGCGCGCCGTAGACGAGCGGGACCCGGAAGCCCCCGCCGCCGATGATCGCGAGCTTCATGTCGCGGCCATCGCCTTGACGTAGACGTCGGCCAGCGAGTCGGCGTCGTAGGAGGCGCGCAGCCCGTCGGCGGTGTCGCGGGCGATCACGCGCCCGCCGCGGATCAGGCCGATGTCCTCGCACAGCTCCTCGGCCTCCTCGAGGTAGTGCGTGGTGAGGAGGATCGTGGTGCCCTCCGCGTGCAGGCGGCGGATGTAGCGCCACAGCTCGAGACGCAGCTCGAAGTCGACGCCCGCGGTCGGCTCGTCGAGGATCACGAGCTCGGGCTTGTGCATCAGCGCGCGGGCGAGCAGCAGGCGGCGGCGCATGCCGCCGGAGAGCTTGGGCGCGCGGGTCGTGGCCTTCGCGCGCAGGTCGAAGATGTCGATCATCTCGCTCGCGCGGCGGCGGGCGTCCGGGCGGCTCATCCCGTAGTAGCCGCCGTGGTAGACGAGCGTCTCCTCGACGTCGAGGAAGCGGTCGAGGTTGATGTCCTGCTCGGCCAGGCCGATCATGCGGCGCGCCTCGCTCGACTGGTGCGGGTGGCCGAACACGCGCGCCTCGCCGCTGGTGGTGCGGATGAGGTTGCAGACGGCGGAGATCAGCGTCGTCTTGCCGGCGCCGTTGGGCCCGAGCAGGCCGAAGAACTCGCCGGCCGGCACCACCAGGTCAACGGCGTCGAGCGCGAGCAGTCCACCTGTGCGCGACCGGCGCCAGCCGGTTTGCGTGTCGTCGTACCGCTTGGTAAATCCCGAGAGCTCCAGGGCGGGCGTGGCGGTTTGCACGCATTCCACGTTACCCACGGGCAATTCCTGGCTGGCGTTCAGGGAAGCTTTAGGAGTTCCTGGGAGGGTCTTTTTCCGTGACCCGCATCGTCCTCCTCGATCCCCAGCCCGCCGTCCGCGCCGGGCTCGCCGCGCTCCTGCGCGCGGAGCCCGGGCTCGTCCCCGTCGGCGCGGCCGCCAGCGCCGAGGAGGCGCTGGAGGCGATCGCCCGCACCTCGCCCGACCTCGTCCTGCTCGAGCCGCTGCTCGGCACGGGCGACGGCCTGCACCTGATCCGCCGCATCACCGGCGCCGAGCACGCGCCGCGCGTCGTCGCCTACACCGAGGTCGGCGACCCGGCGCTCGAGGTCGCGCTGCGCGTGGCCGGTGCCGACGGCCTGGTCGACAAGCAGGCGCCGCCGGAGGAGCTCTTCGAGGCGCTGCGCACCGTCGCGCGCGGCCGCACCGCGCTCCCGCTCGTCACGCCCGCCGCGCTGCGGGCCGCCGCGGCGCGGGTGGAGAGCGACGACCTCGCGCTGCTCGCGATGCTCGTCGACCGCACGCCGAACGCCGACGTGGCCGACACCCTGCGGCTCGATCCGCGCCGCATGGCGCGGCGCGTCGAGCGGCTCCTGGCGCGCCTGCGCCCGCGTACGGGCTCTCCCGCGGCCGCCTGATCCAGGGGATCATCTAAGGTCTGGGCCATGCCGCTGGTCCCCATGGTCATCGAGCGCACCGCCCGAGGCGAGCGCGAATTCGACATCTACTCGCGCCTGCTCAACGAGCGCATCATCTTCCTCGGCCACCCCGTGGACGACATGGTCGCCAACCTCGTCGTCGCGCAGATGCTCCACCTCGAGTCCCAGGACCCGGACAAGGACATCTCGCTCTACATCAACACGCCCGGCGGCTCGATCTACGCCGGCCTCGCGATCTACGACACGATGCAGTTCATCAAGCCCGACGTGTCGACGATGGTCGTCGGCATCGCGATGTCGATGGGCTCGCTGCTGCTGGCCGGCGGCGCGCACGGCAAGCGGATGTCGCTGCCGAACTCGCGCATCCTCATCCACCAGCCCTCAGCGGGCTTCGAGGGGCAGGCGACCGACATCGAGATCCACGCGGCCGAGATCCTCAAGACGCGCAAGAAGATCGACGAGATCTACGCGAAGCACACCGGTCAGACCGAGGAGCAGGTGCGCCACGACATGGAGCGCGACCGGTTCTTCAAGCCCGACCAGGCCGCCGAGTACGGCCTGATCGACCGTGTGATCCACGAGCACTGAGTTTCTTCCCGCACCTCAGCGCCGGATCGCGATGGTGTGCTCGATCGCTCCCAGGGTCTCGATCTCGATCCGCACGACGTCCCCGGGCGCGAGGAACACGGGCGGGTCCATCGCATGGCCGACTCCCTGGGGGGTGCCGGTGAGGATGATGTCCCCGGGCTCGAGCGTGCAGGTCTCGGCGATGAAGTCGACGAGCGCCTGGGGGCCGAAGACGAGGTCGGAGGTGCTCGAGTCCTGGCGCACCTCGCCGTTGACCTGTGAGCCGATGTGCAGGGCCTCGGGGTCCGGGACCTCGTCGGGGGTCGTGATCCAGGGGCCCCAGGGGCAGGCGGAGTCGAAGCCCTTGGCGCGCGTCCACTGGGTCTCGCGGCCCTGGAGGTCGCGGGCGGAGAGGTCGTTGGCGACGGCGTAACCGGCGATGCGACTGTCGGCGCCGAGGACGACGACGAGCTCGGCCTCGTAGTCGAGGCGCCTGGAGGCGGCGGCCGGGACCTCGACGGTGTCGTTCGGCGACACGCTCGAGCGCGGCAGCTTCATGAACACCATCGGCTGCTCGGGCAGGTCCTTGCCCGTCTCGGCGGCGTGGGCGGCGTAGTTGAGGCCGATGCCGAAGATCGCCCGCGGCTGGAGCACGGGGGCGAGCAGGCTGACGTCGGCGAGGGCGTACTCCCTGCCGTCGGCGGGGCTGATGTCGCCGGAGGCGAGGCGGTCGAGGACGGAGCCGCTGCTGAAGGCGACGATCCGGTCGTCCCGGACCTCCCCTGAGTGCGGGGCAGGCCCCTCGGGAGTCAGAAACGTGGCGAGTCGCATGGCGCCAGATCGTACTTTCGTCTGGCTTAACCCGCCGTCACATGATTTCCACCACAATGGGGCGCGTGGACGCCGGCGCCATCGAGACTGCCTCTACTGCGACGACGGCCTCATACCGGTCGTTCGCGGACGCCACCCGCTCCGTCCTCGACCTGCTCGAGCAGCAGCTGCCCGACGTGACGCTGTTCCTCTCGCACCTCGATCGCGGCCACAACGTCCACCGGATCGTCGACACCCGCGGCGGCGAGAGCTTCAGCCTGCAGGCCAACCAGGCGACCCCGCTGCGCGACTCCTTCTGCGGCCAGATGGCCGAGGAGTCCGGCCCTCGCCGCTGCGACGACATCCCCGGCCACGCGGTCTACGCCCGGCTGGAGCAGCAGAGCCAGCTCGCCGCGGTCTCCTACCTCGGCGTCCCGCTCGAGCTCTCCGACCACTCGCGCGTCGGCAGCCTCGCCGCCCTCTCGCGCACCCCGGCCCGCTTCCGCGAGAGCGACGAGCAGCTGTTCGCGGTGCTCGCCCGCGTCCTCTCCTCCGAGCTCGAGCGCGAGAGCTCGACGCGCGACCTGCAGCGGATGTCCGAGACCCTGCGCGAGCACGCCCGCGGGCTCGCCGCGCTCGGCCGCGTGACGCGCGCGCTGGCCGGCAGCCGCGACGCGCGCCCCGCCGTCTGCCGCGCCGCCTGCGAGGTCGCCGCCGCGCCCGTCGCCTTCATGCTGGAGCCCTCCGGCCGCGATTTCGTCTCGACCGCGATGGTCGGCGTCGACATCGCGCCGGTGACGATCCAGCCGCGGCCCGAGGCCGAGTACGGCGGCCGCGCCTTCACCTCGCGCCAGTCCTACTACGTGGCCGACGCGCGCACCCACCCGGCGCTCGCGGCGCCGCTGGTCGAGGCGACCGGGGCCCGTTCGGCGCTCTTCGAGCCCGTGCTGCGCGGCGATCAGATCGCCGGCGTGCTGATCCTGATCTGGCGCCACGCGGTCGACGCCGTGCCCGACGCGGTGGCGGAGCTGCTGGGCGTCCTGGCCTCGCAGGCCGCGGTGGCGATCGAGCGCGAAGAACTGCGCTCGCGCGTCGGCGCGCTCGCGCTCTCGGACCCACTCACCGGCCTGCCGACCCGGCGCACGTGGGACGACGAGCTCCCGCGAGAGATCGCCCGCGCCCGCCGCAACGAGTCGCCGCTGACCGTCGCGGTCATCGACCTCGACCACCTGAGCGCCTTCAACATGCTGCGCGGCGAGCAGGAGGGCGACCGCCTGGTCAAGGAGGCGGCCTCGAGCTGGCGCGCCCAGCTGCGCGAGGTCGACACGCTCGCGCGGCTCGAGGGCGCCGAGCTCGGCATGATCCTGCCCGACTGCGGGCTCGGCGAGGCCTGCGAGGTGCTCGACCGCGTCCGCACCTCGACCCCGCGCGGCCAGACCGCGTCGGCCGGTGTCGCGCGCTGGGACGGCGAGGAGCCCGCGGACCTGCTCCTCGCGCGCTGCATGGACGCGCTGGCGGCCGCGAAGGCCGCCGGGCGCGACATGACGATCGCCGCCGACTAGCCAAGCCGGCGCAGCGCCGCTCGGATCTCGGCGTCGGCGCGCTCGGCGTCCTCGTCCGTCCAGTGCCAACGCACGCCGTCCTCGAGCGCGAAGGTGGGCCGGTCGTGGTCCTGGACCTCCTCGACGTCGAGGCGCACGAAGGCGACGCGGTCGGTCTCCTCGACTACGGTCGCGGCGCCGAGCGCGGTGACGGCGAGGCCGGCGGCGAGCACGGTGAGCGCGCAGCGCGGGTCCTCGCGCAGGCGGGCGAGCGACACGCGGCGCAGCCCGAGCGCGAAGTGGACCGTCTGCGGCCCGGAGCGGACCGCGGTAGAGACCGGGATCGCGTGCGGCGCGCCGCCGCCGGTGGAGAGGACGGTGACGGTCCCGTCAGGCCAGTCGGGGAGCATCCGCGCAGCGTAGGGGACCGCGCGGGTTGGTCGCGGCGTACGCGCCCGGGCGCGGGGGAGCGCCCGCTCAGCGGCGCTTCGCCGCCTGGCGCTCGAGCAGGCGGTTGCCGCGCTCGAGCTGGTCGACGCTGGCCGCCGCGATCGACGGGGCGCCCGTCTCGCGGTTGATGCGGCCGTGGATCGCCCGGTGGGCCTCGCCCGTCCGGCGCGAGACGGCGGCGACCAGGGCGCGGCGCTCGTCGCGCAGGCGCTCGCGGCGCTCGTGGGCCGACTCGCCCTCCGCGCGCGACGGTCCCGCCGCGGTCGTCGTGAAGGCGGCCAGGGCGGCAGGGGGCGCCGCCGGCGCGGCGTCGGCGAACAGCTGGAGCGCGTCGCCGGGGGCGGTCGTCTGCAGGACGTCGTCGTCACGGCGGGCGCTCGACCGCAGCGCCCGGAACGCCTCGGACGCCTCGGCGCGAGGTGTCTGCTCGGCCACCGCCTCCCCCGCCGCCTCCTGCTGCAGCGCGTGGTTGCGCTCCTCCTCGACCTGGGCCGCGAGCGCCTTGAGCCGCGGGTCCGAGGCGAGGAAGAGGTGGCTCATTTGAATCCGATCCCGCCCACCCATCGGCGTCCGGCGCACGAAGCGCCCGACGACCTGGCGGAAGAACAGCTCCGTGCGGGCCGTCGTCGCGTAGACCCCGACCCGCAGCCGCGGCAGGTCGACGCCTTCGGAGACCATCAGCACCGACACCAGCCAGCGCCCGGAACCGGCGGCGAAGCGCGCGATCCGCTCCGACGCGCCCGGCGTCTCCGAGGTCACGATCTCGGGCGCCTCGCCGCTCACGCGCGCCAGCCGCTCCGCGAGCCGGTCGGCGTGCTCCATGTCGATCGCCACCACGAGCCCGCCGGCCTCGGGGTGCGGGCCCGAGCGCAGGTCGGTCAGGCGGGCGTCGGCGTCGCGCAGGACCTGCGCCATCCAGTCGCCCTCGGGATCGAGCGCGGTCCGCAGCCGCCGCGCCGCTTCGGCCGCGGGCAGGCCGACCGAGAAGTCCGCCCGCCGGCGCCGGCCGTCGCTCATCCACTCCATGTCGCCGTCGTAGGTGTGGAAGGTGACGGGGCGGCACACGCCGTCGAGCAGCGCGTCGGTGTAGCCGTAGGCGAAGTCGGCGCGCGAGACGTCGTCGTCGCCGTAGGTGATCCACGGGATCGGCGTGTTGTCGGAGCGGAACGGCGTGCCCGACAGCAGCAGGCGGAAGCGCGCGTCCTCGAACGCTGCCTGTGCGCTGCGTCCCCACGCCGCCTGCTCGCCCATGTGGTGCGGCTCGTCGGCGATCAGCAGGGTCGGCGCCTCGTTGCAGCGGCGACGGTGGATCCCCGGGCCGGCCGCGAGCGTCTGGTAGGTCACGGCGACGCCGTGGCGGTCGCGCGGCTCGGGCCCGGCGGAGTTCGGGCGGTTGGGCTCGAGGTCGATGCCGTAGCGGGCGGCGTCGGCGGCCCACTGGCGCGCGATGTGGGTGGTCGGAGCGACGACGCAGACGCGGGCGACCCGACGCTCGGAGAGCATCCGGTGGGCCACGTTGAGCCCGAACGTCGTCTTGCCGGCGGCCGGCGTGGCCGAGGCGAGGAAGGAGCGCTGGGGATGGGCGAGCACGGCCGCGACGGCCTCCTCCTGCCAGCTGCGCAGAGGGCGGCCGGCGGGCCACGCGGGGAGCGTGGGAACCGGCATGAACGGCGCCGCAAGCTAGCCGCCGCGGCGGTCGGAAACGGCGGTTCAGCCGCCCACGACGCGCAAGTTCGCGCTCATACCGCGCTCGGCGTGCTCGGGCAGCGCGCAGAACAGCCGCCAGGTGCCCGCGTCGAGCCTCAGCGTCTTCGCCTCGATCCCGCCGGACTGGAGCTCGCCGAACGCGTAGCTCGCCCCCGTGCCGTCCGCGCGGGCGAGGTGGAGGTCGTGGGGGTCCTCGGCGGACCTGTTGTTGAACTCCACGCGGACGCTGCCTGCGCGCACCTCCGGCTTGGAGAGATGGAGGAAGAACTCGCCCGAGTTGACCTGGACGGCGAAGGGGTTGGCCTCGGGCTCCGGCACCGGGGACGGCGCGCCGGGCACGGGCTCCTCCGGGGCGGGCGCCCGCGGGCTCGCGGGTGCGCCGGGCTGGGCCGGCGCGTCGCCGGCGGGCGCAGCCGGCAGCTTCGGCGCCACGGCCCGCCGCTTCGCCTTCGCGCAGCGCCTGCGTGCCGCGCGCCTGCGTGCGGCGCGCTTGATCGTTGCCCGCTTGCGCGTGACCGCGACGCGCGTGTGCGCGTCGTGGACCAGGATCGGCGTCGGCCGCCCCACCGTCGAGGCGCGCGCGGCCCGCTTGCAGACCTTCGCAGGGCGCTTGGGGTGCGGCTTCGCCGTCGCCGGAGCGGCCGAGGCGGCCAGCAGCCCGAGCAGCAGGCACGCGACGAGAGCGAGGCGGCGCACGGTCAGCGCACCAGGAGCGGGCGCGCGAACTTGCTCGCGCTGGGGATGATCCCGTCGGCGTCGACCTTGAGCCACTGCTCGAGCAGCGAGCAGTAGACCGAGCGGAAGTCGGTCGTGTAGCGCAGGTTGTCGTCCTCGTCGAGCGTCCCGAGCCCCGGGAACGGGTCGACCAGCGTGCCCTTGGCCTGGGTCCCGATCACCATGGCGAGGCCGGCCGCGCCGTGGTCCGTACCGCTGCCGTTCTCCTTGGGCCGGCGCCCGAACTCGCTCCACACGTTGATCAGGACGCGGTCGGCGAGGCCGCGCGCCTCGAGGTCGGCCTGGAAGGCGGCCAGCGACTGCGAGAACTCCGCGAGATCCCCGGGCAGCGAGCCGTTCTGGTTCTCGTGGGTGTCGTAGCCGCCGTTGGCGTCGAGCGCGACGACTTTCAGCGGCAGGCCGAGCGCGAGCATCTCGGCGAGCACCGCGAGCCGGCGGGCGAAGCCGTTCTCGCTCGGGTACGCGACCGTGGTCTGCCACGGCGCGTCGGTGTTCTGCAGGTCTTCGAGCTGGCCGCCGAGCCCGACCGTCTGGGTCGCGGCGCGGCGGGCGGTGGCGAGCTCGGGGTCGGCGGTCGCGAGGCCGCCCTGCGTGCGGAAGCCCGCGACCATTCGGGTGCGGATCGTCGCGTCCCAGACATCGCGTGCGCCAAGCGAGAAGTTCTCGGGCGACGAGACGGCGGCGACCGGCCGGCTGCTGGTGGCGAGCGCGGGCGCGAGGTTCCAGTCGAGCGAGAGCCCCTGCAGCGGGTTGTCGTCCACGCCGTGCTGGTCGAGGTAGCGCCCGAGCCAGCCCACGCGGCCGAATGGGTTGACCTCCCCGACCTCCCAGTAGTGGCGGGAGGTGAAGTGCGACTGGTTGGCGTCCTTGTAGCCGACCGCGGGGATCACGGAGACCTTCCCGGCGCGGTGCAGGTCGCGCAGCGGCGCGGCGCTCGGGTGCCAGTGCAGCTTGCCGTCCTCGGTGAAGACATCCTTCGGGTCGCCGCTCGGGGTGAGCTCGAGGTTGGGTCGCAGGCTCGCGTAGCGCGGGTCGCCGACCGGCGCGAGCACGGACAGCGAGTCGAGGCCGCCGGCCAGGAAGATCGAGACGAGCACCGGCGAGGTCGAGCCGGCGGCGGCCGCGATGCGCTCCTCGAACGCGAGCCGCGACAGCATCGTGCCGCCGAAGACCGACAGCGCGAGCCCGCTCGAGCGGGCCAGGAAGGCGCGGCGGTTGAGGCCGGTGCCGGCGGGCGTGGGCATGCCCGGCTCGATGGGGCGCAGGCCGCGACCGGCCTGTGCCTTGGAGTAGTCGTTGCAGTGGCAGGCCATGACCCTCAGCTCGTCTGGTAGTCGGGGGAGGCGGCGATCAGCTGGCGCAGCGCGTTCTGGCGCTGCGCGTGCTGCCAGGTCATGCCGTCGGACGGGATCGCGCTGCGCGCGAAGTCCTGCAGCGCCTTGATGCCGGAAGCGGTCAGGTCGGGGTCGCCCCAGAACGTGCGGGCCCTGGCCACCGCGGCCTCAGGGGTCTCGGCCGCGTAGGCCGACCCCCAGTTGGGATCCACGGTGTCGTCGTCGATGGCGTAGGAGACGGCCTCCCAGCGGCCGAGCGTGGTGTTCGTGTCGAGCCATCGCTTGTCGTCCCAGCCCGCGACGTCGGGCGGGTAGTAGAGCCGCTGCCCGGTGCCGGTCATGATCCAGCTCCACGTGTTGTCCGTGATGCCGCGCTTGCGGGCGCGCAGCATCCCGGCGACGAGGACGGTCGGCGGCTTGACCATGCGCGGGCCGTCGTAGAGCAGCGGGGAGCACAGGATCGCCTCGAGCACGGGCCGGATCTCGTTGCCGGAGCCCGTGTAGAGCGCCTCGAGCGTGGCCGCGGTGTCGGCGTCGGGCGGCGTCGGGATGAAGTAGCTCCAGAGCTTGGCGACGAAGAACGACGGGTGCTTGGGGTGCTCGACGACCATGCGCGCGGCGTCCGCCCACGTCCAGCGGCCGGCCTTCCCGAAGACCGTCTTGACGGTCGGGTCCCAGCGGTCCGCTTCGTCCCAGTGGAAGTTGTGAACGCCGAGCTCCTGGCTCCAGTCGTGGTCCCAGCCGGTCAGCGAGCGGGCGAGCTCGCGCACGTCGTCCTCGGTGTAGGCCCCCCGGTCGGCGCCGAGTGTGAACAGCTCCATCAGCTCGCGGGCGTAGTTCTCGTTCGGCGCGCCCTTGCGGTTCGAGGCCAGGTCGAGGAACAGGATCATCGCGGGGTTCTGCGTGACCTTGTTGACCATCGTCTTGAAGTTGCCGAGCCCGTTGGCGCGGAAGAGGTTGGTCTGGTCGAGCATCAGCCGGCTCGAGCCCACCGCGTCGTTGGACGTGGCGAACCAGTCGTGGAAGACGAGCGACAGCCGCTCGACGAGCTGGTGGCGCGAGCGGACCATGCGGTCGAGCCAGAACAGGAGGTCGTGGCCGTAGTGGTCGTAGGGGGCGAGCGGCTGGCCCTCGTCGGTGGGCGCCGGCCCGTCCATCGGCGCCGCGCCGCTCGGCCGCGTGAGCTCCAGGACCGCCTTCTCGAGGCCGAGCGCCGCCAGCTGGCTCGCCTGGCCGGGACGCGGGCCGAAGCCTGCACGCCAGAGGAGGCGCTCGGCCTGGCGCGGCCCGAAGGTGCCGGTGTAGACCGCGATCGGTGACCGGATGGTCGACAGGAAGGGCGCAGGCGGCGGCGGAGGGACGGGGGCGGCTGGCCCGGGGGCGGCCGGCGTCGCGGGCCGGGACGCGGCGGGATGCGTGCCGCCGCCGGGCTTGGGGTGCTTCTTCTTCTTCTTGCAGACCGGGCGCTTCTTCCGGCGCTTCTTGCGCGCGGCGGTGGTGGCCTCGACCTGGGCGGCGGAGCCCTTCTTCGCTCGCTTCACCGGCCGGCGCTTGGCCGGCGTGCAGCGCTTCTTCTTCTTCCTCTTCTTCTTCTTGGTGGCGTGCGCGATCTCCACGGGGCCTTTCTCGGTCGAAGCGCGCGCGAGCGTGAGCGATCTCGCGGTCGAGTCGGCGAAGATCCGGGTGTGCACGCTCCGACCGGCGCCGACGCCGTCATCCCCGAGACTGCCCGCTTCGGCGGCCTGCGGCTCGCGCTGCTGCGCGTGCGGGCGCGCGGGCGGCTGCGGCTGGAGGGGCGGGTCACGCTCGGGCGCGGCGTGGCGATCCGCGTGGCCGACGGCGCCGAGGTGGTGCTCGGCGACGGCGTCCACCTCGGCTCGGGCTGCCGGCTCGAGGCACTCGACGGCACGCTGCGGCTGGGCGCGCGCACCCGCGTCGGGCCGCGCGCCTTCGTGGTCAGCCTGGCCGGGATGGAGGTCGGAGCGGACTGCACCATCGGCGGCTTCGCCGGGGTCGGCGTCCTCGGCGGCCCGGGCCGCTCCGGGCCCGTGACGATCGGCGAGCGGTCACGGATCGCCGCCCACGCGACGGTCGCCTCGGGCGCGGCGCTCCCGCCCGGCTCGGTCCTCGCGTCCTACGAGGGCGTCGAGCCGGCGAGGTGAGCCCAGCTCTCCGGGTGCGCCTGGAGGAACTCGGCGAGCGTCATCGGCGCGTGGCCCGTCAGCCGCTCGATCGTGTCGGTGACGACGTCGAGCTCGCCGGCGGCGATCACCGCGTAGGAGGTCACCCAGCCCTCGATCTCCCAGTCCGGGGCGCCGCTGGGCGCGCGTGAGGCGCGCGCCTCCTCCAGCGTCTCCTCCACGTAGACGACCTCGCGCCCGGTCACCTGGGTGAGGATCTGGGCGGCCTCCGCCATCGTGATCGCCTGGCCGCCGGTCACCTCGTAGGCGCGGCCCTCGTGCTGTGGATCGAGCAGCGTCGTCACCGCCGCCTCGGCGATGTCGTCGCGGGCGACCGCGCCGACGCGCCCGTCGCTGGCCGGGCCGCGGATGACCCCTTCGGCGGAGGCGAAGAACGGGACGTAGTCGAGGTAGACCGAGTCGCGCAGGAACGTGTATCCGGCTCCCGTGGACCTGATGTGCTCCTCGGTGTGGAAGTGGTCGCGCCCGAACGTGAACGTCGTGTCCGGCGCGGCGGCGAGGAACGAGGTGTAGACGAGGCGCTCGACCCCGGCGGCGACCGCGGCGGCGACCGCCGAGCGGTGCAGGGAGACGCGGTCGGGATGCTCGCCCGCCGAGACGAGGAAGAGCGTGCTGACGCCGTCGAACGCGCGCCGCATCGCATCGCCGTCGTCATACCCCGAGGCTTCGGCGACCTCCGCGAAGGGCAGCGTCGGCGCGCGCTCGGCGTCGCGGACGATCAGCCGCTGCTCGACCCCGCGCTCGGCCAGGTGGCGGGCGACGCGCCCGCCTAGGCCGCCGGTGGCGCCCGTAACCCCGATCACGGCGCGAGCCTAGCCTATGCTCGCGGCATGCCGCTGATGGGCGAGCCGGACCCGCGGACCCTGCAGCCGGGCGACGCGTTCGGCGAGTACCTGATCGACGAGCCGCTGGGCCAGGGCGGCATGGGGATCGTGTTCCGCGCCATCCGCGAGGACGGCGCGGTGGTCGCGCTGAAGGTCCTCAAGCCGGGGCTGGTGGCGGACGAGAACGCGACCCGGCGCTTCGCGCGCGAGGCGCGCGCCGCGGCCGAGGTCGTGCACCCGCACCTGATCGACGTGCTCGAGGCCGGCGACGTAGACGGCACGGGCTACCTCGCCATGCGCTACGTCGCGGGCTCGTCGCTCGACGACCGCATCCGGGCGCGCGGCCCGCTGCCGGTCGCCGACACGGTGCGCGTCGCGGCCGAGATCGCCGCCGCGCTCGACGCGCTGCACGCGGCCGGCTTCGTCCACCGCGACGTCAAGCCGTCCAACATCCTGCTCGACGCCGAGCGCGGCGCGCTGCTCACCGACTTCGGCCTCGCCAAGCGCAAGGACTACTCGATGCTGACCTCGCCGGGGCAGATGCTCGGCACACTGGACTACATCGCGCCCGAGCTGCTCCGGGGCGGCGAGCCCGGGCCGCACGCCGACCTGTACGCGCTCGGCTGCGTGGTCTTCGAGTGCCTGGCGGGCACGCCGCCGTTCGGCGGGCGCAACGTGTTCGAGGTCGGGATGGCGCACCTCGGCGACCCGCCCGGGGATCCGTGCGAGGGGCGGGACGACGCCGCGCCCGCGCTGTCGCATGCCGTCCTCGCGGCACTCGCCAAGCGCCCGGAGGAGCGACCTCCGTCTGCGACCGCCTACGCGGAGCTCCTCTTGGCGGCGGTTCGGCCCGGCTAGAGTCGCCCTCATGCTGCCCAGAGGCGCGCGGGTCGCCGGATACGAGGTCGAGGGCGTGCTCGGGCGCGGCGGCATGGGGGTCGTCTACGAGGCGCGCGAGCCCTCCGCCGGGCGCACGGTGGCGCTCAAGGTCTTCGCGGCGACGAACGGCATCGACCCCTCGTTCCGCAAGCGCTTCCAGCGCGAGGGCCGCATCCAGGCCACGATCGACCACCCCAACATCGCGACGGTGTTCGAGGCGGGCGAGGCCGACGAGTCGCTGTTCATCGCCATGCGGCTGGTGCGCGGCACGAACCTGAAGGAACTGACGATCGCCGGCGGCCTCGAGGCCGAGCGGGCGTTGCGCATCCTCACGGCGGTCGCCGACGCGCTCGACGCGGCCCACGAGGCCGGGCTGACGCACCGCGACGTCAAGCCCCAGAACATCCTCGTCGGCGAGGACGACCGCGCCTACCTCGCCGACTTCGGCCTGACCAAGGGCGTTGGCGACACGGCGCTCACGCGCGCGGGCGAGTTCGTCGGGACGATCGACTACTGCGCGCCCGAGCAGATCCTCGGCCAGCCGGCGACCGCCGCGGCCGACGTCTACTCGCTCGGCGCCGTGCTCTACGAGTGCCTCACCGGCACGGTGCCGTTCCCGCGGCACGCCGACCCTGCGGTCATGTACGCGCACCTCGCCGAGCCACCGCCGCTCGTGACCGACGAGCGCCCGGATCTGCCGCCCGCGCTCGACGACGTGATCGGCCGCGCGATGGCCAAGGACCCGCAGGAGCGCCACGCCACCGCCGGCGAGCTCATGCGCGGCGCCCGGCGCGCGATCGGCTACGCGGCCGGCTGACCCGCGGAGAGCAGCTCCGCGTAGACCTCCGCGGTCCGGCGGGCGACGTCGGCCCAGTCGAAGCGCAGGATGTGCTCCGAGGCCTCGCCGACGAGCCGGTCGCGCAGGACGTCATCGCTGAGGACCTTCTCCATCATCGTCGCCAGCGAGGCCGGGTCGCGCGCGCGGAAGCGCAGCCCGACGCGCTCGCCGCCCGGGACGACCTCGCGCAGGCCGCCGGTGTCGGCCACGATGCACGGGCAGCCCGACGCCATCGCCTCGAGCGCGACGAGCCCGAACGGCTCGTACAGCGACGGGATCACGCAGAGGTCGGAGATCGCGTAGAGCGAGTGCAGCATCGCGTCGTCGATCCAGCCGAGGAAGTCGCCATGGCGGCCTAGGCCGAGCGTGCGCGCCTGGGCCTTCAGGTCGCGCTCGGCGGTGCCCGAGCCGGCGACGAGGAAGCGCACGTCGCCGAGGCGCTCGATCACGCCGGGGAGCGCGTCGAGCGCAATGTGGAAGCCCTTCTCATAGACGAGCCGCCCGACCAGCAGCACGAGCCGCTCCTCCGGCGCCGCGTAGCGCGCCCGCAGGCGCGGCAGGTCGGCGACCGGCTGCAGGTCGCCGGGGTCGACGCCGTTGGGCACGACGGTGACGCGCTGCTCGTCGACCCCGAAGATCTCCGCGACGTGCCCGCGCATATAGTGCGAGCACGTGATCACCCCGTCGGCGGCGCGCACCATCCGCCGCTCGACGCCGTGGATGTGGCGCTGCGGGTGCTTATTGACCCAGCCCTGGTGGCGGCCGTGCTCGGTCGCGTGCACGGTGACGAGCCACGGGCAGCCGAAGCGCCGTGCGAGCTCGCGCGCCGCGCCCGCCACCAGCCAGTCGTGGGAGTGGACGAGGTCGAAGGAGAGCGCGTCGCCGAGCGCATCGCCCGCCGCGCGCATGTCGTCGTTCATCGCGTCGGCCCAGCGCACGAAGGCGTCGAGGTCGTCGGTGGGGAACTCCGGCTCGCGCACGCGGTGCACGGTCACACCGTGGCGGTCCTCGACCGCCGCCAGACGCCCGCCGCCGCGGGCGAGCACGTGCACCTCGACCCCGGTCCGGACCAGCCCCTCGGCGAGCTTGCGGACGTGCCGAGCGAGCCCGCCCTCGACGATCGGCGGGTACTCCCACGACAGGATCAGGACGCGGGTGCTCACGGGGCGCGGGACTCTACTGTCCGCGAGCGTTCAACTGCGGAGGGTCGTCACACGCGCTCGAGCAGCGCCAGGCCGTGCGGTGACGTGAGCTCGGACACCTGGGTGCGGCGCGAGAGCTCCCGTAGCGCGCCTGAGAGCACGTCGCGCCACGCGCCGGCCAGCTCGCCGGGGAGCTTCAGCGTCGTGCCCTGGGACGTGGCGCGGACCGGCACGACCACGAGCACCTCGCCGTCCCCGCGCGCGAATGCGCACACGCTGTCGCCGCCGTCGACCGGCCTGTAGGCGCCCGCGAACGCGCCGGGGCGCCGCGCCCGCAGCGCCAGCGCGCGCTGGATGACGAGCAGCTTGAGCGTCTCGCGGTCGGGCTCGGCGCCGTCGGCCAGGGCGGCGAGCGCCGCGCGGCGCGCGTCCCAGTCCACCGCCCGGCGGTTGTCGGGATCGACCAGCGAGAGCGAGCGCAGCTCGTCGCCGTTGTAGATGTCGGGCAGCCCCGGCACCGTGAGCTTGAGCAGCAGCTGCCCGAGCGCAGCGCGTTCGCCCGCGCGCGCGACCTCGCCCGCGAACGGCTCGAAGTCGGCCAGGAACGCCGCGTGCTCATACAGCCCGCGGCAGAACGCCTTGACCGCTGACTCGTGCGCCTCGTCGGGCTCGATCCAGCTCGTGTTGACCTTGGCCTCGCGCATCGCCTTCTCCAGGTAGGCCTCGAGCCGCTCGGGCTCGATCGGCCAGGCGCCCACCAGCGTCTGAAAGATGAAGTAGCGCTCGGCTCCGTCCGGCCCCGGGACGTCCTCCAGCAGCTCCAGCCAGGTCCGCACGTGCGCCTCCCACGCCTCGGCCATCCCGGCCAGCGCGCCGATGCGCGCCCGCACGTCGCCCGAGCGCTTGGTGTCGTGGGTCTGCGTCACCAGCAGGTTGCGCGGGAAGCGCTCCGCGCGCTCCCGGCTGCCGGCGTGGAACGCCTCGACGGTGATGCCGAAGCGGCTCGGGTCGCCGCCGACGTCGTTGAGCGCGAGCAGGCGCCCGTAGCGGTAGAACGCGGTGTCCTCGACGCCCTTGGCCATGACCGGCGGCGTCGTCTGCTGGAAGCGCGTGACGAACTCCGGCGGCGCCTCGGGCAGCCACTCGATCCCCGCCTCGCGCAGGATCTCGGCGTCCTCGGGCGCGACCCGGCCGTCGCGGATGTAGGTGCGGTAGACCGGGAGCGAGGACAGCGCCTCGACGAGGTCGTCGCGGTCGTGGATGCGGCGCAGACGCTCGACCTCGGGCGTGAACGTCGTCGCGGCCTGCTCGCGCTTGGCCTCGTCGGCGACCTCGCCGAACGGGCGCGGGTCGCCGGACACCTCGGCCCACAGCGCGGTCAGCGGCGCCTCGCCCTCGGGATCGACGAACAGCGCCGCCGCGTCGTTGAGGAACTCGTAGCCGACCGTGCCCGCGACCGGCCACGAGCGCAGCGTCTCGCCCGGCTCGAGGATCTTCTCGATCCACACGTGCTCCGCCCCGCCCTCGTGCAGCCGCTCGAGGTACCCGGCGGGATCGGCGAGCCCGTCGGGGTGGTCGATGCGCAGGCCGTCGACCGCGCCCTCGGACACGAGCGACAGCGCCAGGCGGTGCGTCTCCTCGAACACCTCCGGGTCCTCCTGGCGCACGCCCGCGAGGTGGTCGACGTCGAAGAAGCGACGGTGGCGGCCGGTCTTGGAATCCAGGTCGAAGAACTGCTCGCGCAGCGAGGGGTCGCTCCAGTAGCGGTTCGCGTCGTCCGTGGCCATGTGATTGGGGACGATGTCGAGCAGCACGCCCAGCCCCGCCTCGCGCGCCGCGTCGATCAGCGCGCGGAACTCGCGCTCGCCCCCGAGCTCCTCCGAGATGCTGGTCGGGTCCACGACGTCGTAGCCGTGCGTCGAGCCCGGCCGGGCCTGGAATGACGGCGGCAGGTAGAGGTGCGAGACGCCCAGCTCGGCCAGGTAGGGCACGAGTGCGCGCGCCTGCGCGAAGCCGAAGTCGCCGCCCAGCTGCAGGCGGTAGGTGGCGCGCAGCGCCGTCATCGACGCCGCAGGACGGTCACCGAGCGCGAGGGAACGAGGAGCTCCTCGCCCGCGGCGACCTCGGTCGAGTTCGGCTCGGCCTCCGGGTCGGCGGTGCTCAGCACGAGGCTCCAGCGCTCGCCGAAGCGCGCCTCGGGCAGCGTGAAGGTGCAGTCCTCGGGCCGGGCGTTGAAGAACATCAGGAACGACTCGTCGAGGATCCGCTGCCCCTTCTCGTCGGGCGCCGCGATCTCCTCGCCGTTGAGGAACATGCCGACGATCCGGTCGCCGCCCTCCCAGTCGCCCGGCGTCATCGCCTCGCCGTCGGCCCGGAACCACCAGACGTCGGGGAGCCCGGACCCGTCCTCCTCGGTCCCGCGCAGGAACTGGCGGCGGCGGAACACCGGGTGGGCACGGCGCAGCACGATCAGCTTCTGGACGAACTCGAACAGCTCGGCGTTCTCCTCGAGCAGGCTCCAGTCGAACCACGAGATCTCGTTGTCCTGGCACCAGGCGTTGTTGTTGCCGTGCTGGGTGCGGCCGAACTCGTCGCCGCCGAGCAGCATCGGCGTGCCCTGGGAGAGGATCAGCGTGGTCAGGTGGTTGCGCTGCTGGCGCGCGCGCAGCGCGTTGATCTCGGGATCATCGGTCTCGCCCTCGACGCCGTGGTTCCACGAGCGGTTGTCGTCGGTGCCGTCGCGGTTGCCCTCGAGGTTCGCCTCGTTGTGCTTGCCGTTGTAGGAGACGAGGTCGCGCAGCGGGAAGCCGTCGTGCGCGGTGATGAAGTTGATCGAGGCGAACGGGTGGCGCCCGTCGTCCTCATAGAGGTCGCTCGAGCCGGTCAGGCGCGAGGCGAACTCGCCGACCGACGCCTCGCCGCGCCAGAAGTCGCGCATCACGTCGCGGTACATGCCGTTCCACTCCGACCACAGCACCGGGAAGTTGCCGACCTGGTAGCCGCCGGGGCCGACGTCCCACGGCTCGGCGATCAGCTTCACCTGGGAGAGCACCGGATCCTGATGAATGACGTCGAAGAACGCCGACAGGCGGTCGACGTCGTAGAGCCCGCGGGCGAGCGCCGACGCCAGGTCGAAGCGGAAGCCGTCGACGTGGCACTCCGTCGCCCAGTAGCGCAGCGAGTCCATGATCATCCGCAGCACGCTCGGGTGCTGGGCGTTGAGCGTGTTGCCCGTGCCCGTGTAGTCCATGTAGTGGCGCGGGTCGTCGGGCACGAGCCGGTAGTAGGACTTGTTGTCGACCCCTTTGAAGGACAGCATCGGGCCGAGGTGGTTGCCCTCCGCGGTGTGGTTGTAGACGACGTCGAGGATGACCTCGATGCCGGCGCGGTGCAGCGCCTTGACCATGCCCTTGAACTCGCGCACCTCCTGGCCGCGCTGGCCCGTGGCGGCGTAACCCGAGTGCGGGGCGAAGTAGCCGATCGTCGAGTAGCCCCAGTAGTTGGAGAGCCCGCGCTCGAACAGGAACGACTCGTTGGCGATGTGGTGGACCGGCAGCAGCTCGACCGCGGTCACGCCGAGCGAGCGCAGGTAGGCGATCGCGGGCTCGGAGGCGAGGCCGGCGTAGGTGCCGCGCAGTTCCTCGCGGACCTCGGGATGCAGGCGCGTGAAGCCGCGCACGTGCGTCTCGTAGATCACGGTCTCGTGCAGGGGGGTGTCGGGGCGGCGGTCGCCCTCCCAGTCGAAGCGCGGGTCGACCACCACGGACCTCGGGACCGCGCCGGCGTCGTCCTCGTCGTCGGGCACGAGGTCGGCGTCATCGGTGCCGCGCAGCTTGTAGGGCAGCACGTTGGCCGCGTCCCAGTGCACGGGGCCGTCGATCGACTTCGCGTAGGGGTCGAGCAGCAGCTTGGCCGGGTTGAAGCGATGGCCCTGCGCGGGGTCGTAGGGCCCGTGCACGCGGTAGCCGTAGCGCTGGCCCGGGCCGACGCCCGGCAGATAGCCGTGCCAGGTGTGGGCGGTGCGCTCGGTCAGCTCGACGCGCTGCTCGGAGTCGTCGCCGTTGAAGAGGCACAGCTCGACGCGCTCGGCGTGCTCGGTGAAGAGCGAGAAGTTGGTGCCGCTGCCGTCCCAGGTCGCGCCGAGCGGGAAGGTGTGGCCGGGCCAGACGGCGTCGACGGTCATCGCAGCAGCGCTCCGGCGAGGGCGGGCAGGACGACGTGGCCGGGCTCGACCGTGGCATGGCGCGTGGCGAGCAGCAGCTCGAGCGGGCGGTCGACCGGCACGTGCACCGGCTGCCGCCCGAAGTTGGCGAGCACGAGATGCCCGCCGCGGGCGACCTTCAGCCAGCCCGCGTGCTCGTCGAACTCGACGGCGGCCTCGCCCGGGCCGATCTCGCGCCGGAACGCGAGCAGCCGGGCGTAGAGGTCGCGCAGCCCCTCCGGCTCGCCCGCGCGCGTGAGCTTCGAGCCGCGGAACGTCTCGGGATCCTGCGGGTCGGGGACCTCCTCGCCGGCGAACTGGGCGAAGCCGGCGAACTCGCGCCGGCGTCCTTCGCGCGTCGCCACCGCGATCTCCTCGTCGATGTGGTCGGAGAAGAACAGGAACGGCGCCGCCTCCCCGTACTCCTCGCCCATGAACAGCATCGGCGTGAAGGGCGAGAGCAGCGTGAGCAGCGCGGCCAGCGGGCGCACCGCGGGCGGAAGCCGGTCGCCGAGGGCGCGGTTGCCGACCTGGTCGTGGTCCTGGTTGAACACGATGAAGCGCGCCGGCGGGATGTCATCCGCGCGCGCCCCGAAGCGGCGGCCGCGCGAGGGCGAGTAGTTGCCGTCGTCGACGTGCGGGCGCCGGAAGGCCTTGGCCAGCTGCGCGATCTCGCCGAAGTCCGCGTAGTAGCCGGAGCGGTCGCCGGTCAGCAGCACGCGCAGCGCGTGGTGGAAGTCGTCGGCCCACACGCCGTCGCAGCCCCAGCCGCCGCGCTCGTGCGAGCGCACGACCCTGGGGTCGTTCATCCCGCTCTCCGCGATCACGAGCGCGGCGGGGGCGAGCCCGTGCAGCCGCGCCGTGAGCGCCTGCACGATGTGGACGGCGCCGCCGTCGACGATCGCGTGGATCGCGTCGAGGCGCAGGCCGTCGAGGTGGAAGTCGCGGATCCAGCCCTCGGCGCTCTGCAGCACCAGCTCGCGCACCCCGTCGGCGCCCTCGTCGTCGAAGTTGATCGCCTTGCCCCAGAACGTCTCGTACTTGTCCGTGAAGTACGGGCCGAAGGCCTCGAGGGCCTGGGCGCCGGACGCGCCGACGTGGTTGTAGACGACGTCGAGCAGGACCGCGAGGCCCTCGGCGTGGGCGGCGTCGACCAGCCGCTGCAGGCCCTGCGGCCCGCCATAGGGCTCGTGCGCGGCGCTCAGGTAGACACTGTCGTAGCCCCAGCCGTGCTCGCCGGGGAAGGCGGCGACCGGCATCAGCTCGACGGTGGTGACACCGAGCTCCCGCAGGCCGCCCAGGTGCGCGATGACCGCGTCGAAGGTGCCCTCCTCGGTGAAGGTCCCGACGTGCAGCTCGTAGATGACGCTGTCGGCCAGCGCGGGCGGCTCGAAGCCGTCGTCGGTCCACGCGAACGCGCCTGGGTCGAGCACGCGCGACGCCCCCCGCAGGCCCGCGGGCTGCCGGCGCGACGCGGGGTCGGGCAGCTCGGAGCCGTCGATCGCGAAGACGTAGTCCTCTCCGGCGGCGACCGGCAGCACGGCCTCGCGGACGCCGAGCCCGGCGTCCGCGAGCCCGTGGTCGCGGCCCCCGGCGCGCAGCGTGATCCGCTCGGCGCGCGGCGCCCAGACACGGAACTCGGTCATGCCGTCACCGATCGGGCGGGCGCCGAGGGGTCGCTCAAAGGGCAGAGGTGGATCGGACACGGGCAGTGGTGGGCTACAGCGCGGGCGCGGAGCTGGCCGCCTTGAGCTCGGCGACCGCTGCGGCCATGGCGTCGACCTCGGCCGAGAGCGCCGCCATGGCCGAGGCATCGCCCTCGCGGACGGTGGCCAGGGCGGCCCTGCACTGCTCGACATGCTCCTCGATCGCGGCGAGGAACCGCTCGATCTCTGCGTCCTGGGGCTGCATAAGAGCGGGAGACCCTAACGCGAGGCCCGAAGGGGGAACTTCCCGGCCTCGCCTGTGTTGTCGATGAACGTGCCCCGATTCCTCCTCATCCTCGCCCTGCTCGCCGCCGCCGTCCCGGCCGCCGCGCGCGCTCAAGACCCCGTGCCCGCCACGCCCCCGGTCGCCACGACCGGCGCGGCGGAGTCGCTCACCCAGACCGGAGCGACGCTCACCGGGACGATCGACCGCAACGGCGGCGCGACCACCTACCACTTCGAGTACGGCACCTCCGCCGCCTACGGCCTGACCACGGCGGAGACGCCGGTCCCCGACGGCGGCACCGATCCCGTCACCGTCAAGGTGCCGATCACCGGCCTCACGCGCGACACGCTCTACCACTACCGCCTCGTGGCCACCAACCCGGCGGGGATCTCCCGCGGCGCGGACCGCAGCTTCCGCACCGTGCCCGGGCCGCGGCCGCCCGCGGTGACCGCGACCGCGGCGCGCGATGTCAACTCGCGCGGGGCGCGGCTGATCACGACCGCCGACCCCAACGGCCTCGACACCTCGGTTCGCTTCGAGTACGGCCGGACGACCGGCTACGGGTCCTACACCGCGGTCGCCGGCGCGG
>JBDTMF010000003.1:0-50536 GCA_039934455.1 Solirubrobacteraceae bacterium | reverse complement strand
CGCTCGACGAGGCCGGCGCCGGCGAGCCGGTCCACGAGCCGCACCGCGCCCGAGTGGGTGAGGCCGAGCACCCGTGCGAGCGTGTCGATCGGCTCGCCGCCGAGGTAGCCCTCGAGCGCGGAGAGCGCGGCGGGCGCGGACGGCCCGTGCGGGGAACGCGCCGCGACCGCGGCCTCGACGCGCCCGGTCACGGCCAGCGAGAGTGTGCCGAGGAGGTTCGCCTGCCGTGCACTCGTATGACTCACTCACACATTGTACGCTTACCGGGTGGCGGATCCGCGTACCAAGGCCATCGACGATGTCCGCGAGATCTTCTCCCGCGCGCCCAAGGGGCCGCCCCCGCGGACCTGTCCGAGCTGCGGCGCCGAGCACGCCACGCTGTCGCCGACCTGCCCGTCCTGCGACAAGCGCTATGACCGCCGCTTCCCGGGCGTTTCGGACCGCCGGCGCCGGGCGCTCGCCGGCCTCGCCCTCGTCGGGGTGATCGCCGCCGCGGTGCTGATCCTCCCCGGCGTCTTCAGCGCCAAGCGCGACAACGACGCCAAGGTCGCCCGTGCGTACGCGGCCCGGGTCGCGAAGGAGAAAGCGCGCCTGACGCGCGAGCAGCGCCCGCAGCGCGGGCGCCCGGCGGGCCTGCGGCCGCCGAACGCGAACGCGAGCGCGAGCGAGCAGCTTGCGGCGCGCCGGAAGCTCGTGGTCGCCCTCGAGGGCGCGATCCTCGCCGACGCGCGCTCGCGCGTGGCCGCCGGCCGGCTCGACGGGCCGATCCAGCGCGTGAGCTGTGGCCCGCTGGTCAAGAACCCGGGCATGCACACCGAGGACGAGGACCTCACTAAGACGCGCGGGCGCTACGACTGCGTCGCGGTCAAGCGCGAGGTGATGAACAACGGCAAGGTCGTCGGCCTGCTCGGCCACCCGTTCGTCGGCACCGCCGACTTCAAGCGCTTCACCTACGTCTGGTGCAAGGACAACAAGGTGCCGGGCGAGCGGGGCAAGCCGCTCGCCAAGGTGCCGATCCCCGCCGTCTGCATCGGGGCCGAGGGTCGCCCCCGCGTCGGCGACGGGTATCTTTCCGCGCCCCCCTGAGAACGTTCGCAAGCCGCCGGGTTCGTGGCACGGAGAAGGGGGTACTCACGCCGAGGGCGGGTTCGGAGCATCACCGGAGAGAGGAAGTGAGCCGCGTGGATAGGCCGCTGGGGATCACCATCGAGAGCCTCGCTCCAGACACCGTGTGCGTCGCGTTGAGCGGCGAGCTGGACTTCAGCCGCGCCTACACGTTCGACGAGGAGATGCGCCGCCTCGAGTCGACCAAGCCGCGCAGCATCGTGCTCGACCTGCGCACGCTCAACTTCCTCGACTCGGCCGGCCTCGGCCGCGTGCTCGCGCTGCAGCGGCGGGCCACGCGGGACGGCCGGCGCCTCGTCGTCGTGCGCGGCTGCCGTGCAGTCGAGCGGCTGTTCGCGCTGAGCGCGCTCGACACCCGGATCGAGATGGTCAGCGAGCCAGCGGCAGCGCTGGCGCCGGCGTAGCGAGGTCCAGCACACCGAGCTCCTGCGAGGCCTCCAGCGCGCCCAGCGCCTCGGGGCAGAGCGCGTGCGGGGCGTCGCGGCGCATGATCGCCCGCACCTGGTCGGGCGGCAGCGCGGCGCGGTAGGGGCGCTCGGCGGTGAGCGCCTCGCAGACATCGGCGACCGCGAGGACACGCGCGTCGCGATTGAGCTGGTCGCCGGTCAGGCCGAGGTGGTAGCCGCCGCCGTCGAGGCGCTCGTGGTGGGCGCCGGCGGTCGCGGCGAGGTCGCGGAAGGCGCCGACCCGCTCCAGGATCTTCACGGTCAGCGCCGGGTGGCGGCGCATCTGCTCCCACTCGTCCGCGTCGAGCTTGCCGGGCTTGTCGAGGATCAGGTTGGAGACGCCGAGCTTGCCGACGTCGTGCAGCAGCGCCGCGCGGCGCAGGTCGCGCAGCTCGTTCGGGCTGTAGCCGAGCACGTCGGCGACGCCCACCGAGATCCGCGCCACGCCCACGGAGTGACGCCCGGTGTAGGGCGACTTCGCGTCGACGATCATCGCGAACGCCTCGGCGACGCGGTCCAGGCGCTCGTCGTCGGCGCGCTGCACGCGGTCCTCGGGCTCGAAGACGCCGATCACGCGGTGCGGCTCGAGGCCGCCGAGCGAGTCCCAGAAGCCGCGGTCGCGGCGCGTCGCGCGCAGCACGTCCACGAGCGCGGGGTCGAACCAGGTGCCGCGGCGCTCGGCGGCGACGTCCAGCGCGGCGCGCGGTCCACCGACGCCGAAGAACACCTCGGCGGTCTGGGCCAGGCAGAGGATGCGGCCGGCCAGCGGGATCGCGTCGCCCGCGAGCCCGTACGGGTAGCCGCCGCCGTCCCAGTGCTCGTCGAGGCTGCGGATCGCGGCCGCCGTGGTTTCCGACAGCTCGATCATGCGCGCGATGTCGGCGCCGCGCTCGCAGCGCAGCTCGGTCATCTCGCGCGCGACCTCGGCGCCGCTGCGGGCGATGGCGGCGAGGCGGCGCGTGCGCCCGTGGCGCAGGACGTGGCGCAGCGAGGCGCCCGGCTGATGGTGATCGATCAGCTTGCGCGTGCGCTTGAGCTCCAGGTCGTCGGCCCCGAACAGCGTGCTCAGCCGCGCGGCGTTGCTCGAGCAGCCGGCGTCCTTGAGCAGCAGCGCGTAGAACAGGTCCGAGCGCTCCTCGGGCGCGAGGCCGATCTCCTCGCCGATGCGCATGCCGATCGCGCACGAGCGCACGGCGTGGCCCATGGGCTGGCCTTCCGTGACGTCGAGCGCGTAGGAGAGGGCGGAGATCACCTCGGAGAGCCGGATGTCCATGACGTGCCCATCGGCGACTCGCCACCGCCGCTTGACCTCGACCGTCGGTCCAAGGACGTTCGACCAAGAGAGGAAATCCGGGCGTTGGCGCGTTCGCACCCGCATACTGCGCGAATGTCCCGCGTCCCCCAGGTCGTGGCCTTCGGTGGTGGCGGGTTCTCGATGGAATCCGGCAACGGCCTGCTCGACGACTACGTGCTCGCCGCGACCGGCCGTGAGCGCCCGAAGGTCTGCTTCCTCCCCACCGCCTCGGGAGACGCCGACCACTACATCGTGCGCTTCTACCGCCACTTCACGGCGGCACGCTGCGAGCCGTCGCACGTCTCGCTCTTTCGCCGCGACTGCGGCGCGCCCGAGCCCCGCGCGCACCTGCTGGAGCAGGACCTGATCTACGTCGGCGGCGGCTGCGTGCGCTCCATGCTCGGCGCCTGGCGGGCGCACGGACTCGACGGCGCGGTGCGCGAGGCGTGGGCCGGCGGGGTCGTGATGTGCGGCCTGAGCGCGGGCTCGCTGTGCTGGTTCGAGCAGGGCCTGACCGCCTTCCACGCCGGGGAGCCCCACGCGGTCGCCGGGCTGGGCGTGATCGGCGGCTCCAACGCGGTGCACTACGACAAGGAGCCGCGGCGGCGCGCGGAGTACCACGCCGCGATCCGGGCGGGCATGGCGCCCGGCTGGGCCGCCGACGACGGCGCGGCGCTGCACTTCGTCGGCACCGGCCTCTCGCGCGTCGTGGCCTCGCGCCCGGGCGCGAGCGCCTACCGGGTCGACCGGGTGAACGGCGAGCCGGTCGAAGCCCCGCTGGCGGTGGAGTACCTGGGGGCGCCGGTCTCGCTTGTCGCCTAGCACCAAGCCGACGATCTTCGCCATGGGCGGCGGGGGCTTCACGATGGAGCCCGAGGCGTCCCTCCTCGACGACTACGTGCTGTCGCTCGCGCCCGCGCGCGAGCCGCGCGTCTGCCTGCTGCCGACCGCGGGAGGCGACTCCGAGGAGCAGATCCGCCGCTTCTCGATCGCCTTCGGCGACCGCCTGTGCGAGACCAGCCACCTCTCGCTGTTCCGGCTCGGCGACCGCCCCATGTCGCTGCGCGACCACCTGCTGAGCCAGGACATCATCTACGTCGGCGGCGGCTCGATGATCAACCTGCTCGCGCTGTGGCGCGCCCACGGGCTCGAGGCGATCCTGCGCGACGCCTGGCACGCCGGGATCGTGCTGGCCGGGTTGAGCGCGGGCTCGATGTGCTGGTTCGAGCACGGGATCACGAAGTCGCACGGCGGGCCGACCCCCTCGCTCGGGCTGGGCTTCCTGCCGGGGTCGAACTCGGTCCACTACGACGGCGAGCCCGAGCGACGTCCGGCCTACCTCGAGACGGTCGCCTCCGGCGTTCTGCCGCCCGGCTACGGGGTCGACGACGGCGTCGGGCTGCTGTTCCGCGGGACGCGCCTCGCCGAGGTCGTCGCCTCCCGGCCGGGCCCGCGCGCCTATCGCGTCACGGCCGCCGACGGCGTCGCGCGCGAGCACGAGCTCGCGCCGCGCGTGCTCTCGCGCGGCGCGCGCGACCTGCCCGGCGCGGTGCCGCACGACATCGGCGAGCTGCGGCTGCTGCACGCGGCGCGGCGGGCGATGCGCGACCGCTGAGCACCGCCTTGCGCGGCGGGTCCAGCCCTGAAAGGGTGGATCAACCGCAATCTGGGAGAAACGCCGTGATCCTCCGTAAGCACGCGCGCGTGGCGACCGTCGCCGTCGCGCTGCTCGCCGCCCTTGCCCTGCCCGCTGCCGCCCGCGCGGCCGCGTCGATCACGATCGGGCACGGGTTCAAGCCAGGCGTCGCGGTCGACGCCGCCGGCACCGCCTACGTCGCGTGGTACGAGGACGACGGGGGCGCGACCACGCTGCGCTTCTGCCGGCTCCCGCGCGGCGCCGTCGCCTGCGAGGCCGCGCACGCGATCACGGCGCCCAACTCCTCGCTCTCACGCCCCTTCGTCACCGTGAGCGGCTCGACGGTCCGGATCGCCCAGTACCGCTATCCCATCGCCGGCCCGATCGAAGCCGGCGTCTGGGAGTTCACCTCGACCGACCGCGGAGCCGGCTTCGACTCCGGCCACCGGATCGGCTCCATCCCCTTCAACGAGGCGGTGCAGGGCCCAGGTGACACGATCTCGGCCGCAACCAACGCGCAGGCCGGCGGGCTCGCCTTCCAGAACATGCCGCTCGGTGGCGCGAGCGCGGGCACCGACACCGCCGTTCTCTCGCTGGACCATCCCTACAACGGCAGCGTCGGCCTCGTCGACGCCGGCACCCCGTTGACGGTCTTCTCGGCGGGCGACAGCCAGTCGCAGTTCCGCCGCTACAACGGCTCGGACAGCGTCAACGACGACACGAACTGGACGCCGGCGACGAGCATCGGCTACGCCGACTACCCACGGCTCGCCGGCGGGCCGACGGGCCTGTTCCTGCTGGCGGGCACGCCGAGCGGCGGCCTCGAGGTGCGGCGCTACGACGGCGCGACGTTCGCGCCCGCGGTCGCCCTGACGTCCGTCGGCGACGCCTCGGAGGACCACATCACCCAGGACGCGGCCGGGCGCCTGCACGCCGTCTTCCCCCAGGGCCAGGCGGACGGGCTGCACCTCGTCCACGCCGTCTCCGACGACGGCGCGTCGTGGCGCTCCGGCACGGTCGAGGTCCGGGCGAGAGGCGGAATCGGCAACCTCCGCGCGGCCGTCGCCCCCGACCATGTCGGCGTCGCCGCGTTCGAGTCGGGCGAGGGGACGAGCGAGATCCACGTGGTGGCGATCGGCCCCGACGCCCCCGTCGATCCGGCGCCGCCCGCGGTGGTCCCGATCACCACGACGCCGCCGCCCGTGATGACACCCGCCGCCAAGCCCAAGGGGCGCCTGCCGCGCAAGGCCGGGAAGGCGAAGCGGATCAGCCGCGGCCGCGTGCGCATCACCCTCGACGGCAAGCTCGGCCGACCCGCCGGCATCAGCGCCGCACAGGGCTGCCACGGCTCCATCGTCGCGACCGTGCGCCGCGGCGCCAGGCGCATCGCCCGCGAGTCGCTGCGGCTCAGCCGCTCCTGCCGCTTCCATCGCGTCGGGGTGCTGAGCCGCAAGAAGGTCAAGCAGGCGCGCAAGCTCCGTGTGACCCTGCGCTTCACCGGCAACGCCGCGCTCGCGGCCGCGACGCGCGCCTACAAGGTCAGGCTCCGCCGGTGACGGCGGCGCGCACGTCGCGTTGTTGAAGGCTGGGTTCGGCGCCGTGGAGCGCATCGCCCGCTACAGCAAGGCCACCGCCCGCCGGTAGCGCAGGTAGACGACGCGCGAGCTGAAGGTCCGCGTCTCGACGAGCTCGAGCTCGATCCTCGCGTCCAGGGGCGGGAAGAACGGCGTGCCGCCGCCCAGGACGACCGGGCTGACGAACAGGCGGTACTCGTCGATCAGGCCCAGCTCCGTCAGGCCGGCCGCGAGGCCTGCGCCTCCGGCGGCCAGGTCCTTGCCGGGCTCGGCCTTGAGCCGGGCGACCTCCTCGGCGATGCCGTCCCTGACGAGGGTGGCGTTGCCCTCGACCGCCTCCAGCGTCTTCGAGAACACGATTTTCGGCAGGTCCTGCCAGATGCGGGCGAACTCCATCGTGTGCTCCGCCAGCGCCGGGTCCTGGTCCGCGGTCTCCCAGTAGACCATCGTCTCGTAGAGACCCCGGCCGCAGAGGTGCGCGCCCAGCTCGCGCGTCTGCTCGTTGTGGAAGCGGTGCAGCTCCTCGTCCGGCGCCGACCAGTCGATCTCTCCGCCCGGCCCGGCGATGAAGCCGTCCAGCGACACCGTCATCGAGAAGCTGAGCGGTCGCACGATCCGCTAGCGAGCCGAGCGGCCCGCGAACCGGCGCGGCAGCCGCACCGGCGAGAACGCGTTGGCGGTCGCGAAGGCGAACGCGCGCGGATCGAGCCTGGCGAGGAAGCGGCGCAGCTCGTCGCGCTCGGCCGGCGTCATGCCGCGGCCGCGGCGCACGAGCTCGCGCAGGCGGCGCCGGTCGTTCGCGTCGAGCCGCTGGAAGTGGCGCCGCGCCAGCAGGATCGTCTCCCCGATCGCCAGCAGGCGGAAGACGGGCATGCGTCGGAGCATCCGGAACATCCCGCGGTGCTACCCGGGATGCTAGGAGTCAAGCGCGTCATACGCCTCGGCCTCGACGAGCTCCTGGAGCTCCTCGCCGTCGGGCGACTCGTCGTGCTCCTCGGTGAGGTGCGCGCTCAGGCGGCCCACCAGCTCGTCGTCGCTCGCGGCGGAGATCGTCTCGCCGCAGACGTTGCACTCGATCACACGCATTCGCTCACCCCAGGGCCCGGTCGAGATTGTATGCCGCGCTGATCAGCGCGAGGTGCGTAAAGGCCTGAGGGAAGTTACCCAGCAGCTCGCCCGTCGGACCGATCTCCTCGGAGTAGAGCCCGAGGTGGTTCGCATAGGTCAGCATCTTCTCGAAGGCGAGGCGGGCCTCGTCGATCCGGCCGGCGCGCGTGAGCGCCTCGACGTACCAGAACGAGCAGATCGAGAACGTGCCCTCGTCGCCGCGCAGGCCGTCCGGCGAGGCCTCGATGTTGTAGCGGTAGACGAGCGAGTCCGAGACCAGCTCGTCGCCGATCGCGTCGAGCGTCGAGAGCCAGCGCGGGTCGCGCGGAGCGATGAACAGGACGAGCGGCATCAGCAGGATCGACGCGTCGAGCACCTCCGAGCCGTAGTGCTGCACGAACGCCCCGCGCTTCTCGCTCCAGCCCTTCTGCATGATCTGGTTGTAGATGCGGTCGCGCTCGGACAGCCAGCGCACGATGTCGCCCGGTAGCCCGCGCGCCCGGTTCATGCGGATCGAGCGCTCGAGCGCGACCCAGCACATCAGCCGCGAGTAGGTGAAGTCCTTCTGGCCCCCGCGTGTCTCCCAGATGCCCTCGTCGGTCTGGTCCCAGTGCTCGCACAGCCAGTCGACGATCCGGCGCAGGTTGTCCCACGTGTCGGAGAAGATCGGCGCGCCGTACTTGTTGTAGAGGTAGACCGAGTCGATCATCTCGCCGTAGATGTCGAGCTGGCGCTGGTCGGTCGCGGCGTTGCCGATGCGCACCGGCGCGGAGCCGCGGTAGCCCTCCCAGTGCGGCAGCGTCTCCTCCGGCAGCTCGGAGCGACCGTCGATCCCGTACATGATCTGCAGCGGCCCGGCGGGCCCCATCTTCCAGTCGCGCATGCGGTCGGTCAGCCAGCCCATGAAGGCCGACGCCTCCTCGGCGAAGCCCAGCCGCAGCAGCCCGTAGAGCGAGAACGCCGCGTCGCGGATCCACGTGTAGCGGTAGTCCCAGTTGCGCTCGCCGCCGACGTTCTCGGGCAGCGACGTGGTCGGCGCCGCCACGAGCGCGCCGGTCGGCGCGTAGGTGAGCAGCTTCAGGGTCAGCGCCGAGCGCTGCACCATCTCGCGCCAGCGCCCTTCGTAGCGCGACTGCCCGACCCAGCCGCGCCAGTAGGCGACGGTGGAGTCGAAGGCGGCGCCGGTCTCGCGCTCGGAGTAGGGCCGGCAGATGTGGTCCTGCGCGACCCGCTCGAGCACGAAGGTCTGCGAGTCGCCCTCGGCGAGGTCGAAGGTGGCGTAGATGCCCTCGGCGCGGCGCTCGAGCCGCCGCTCGTGGCCCATCGTGCGCGCGATCGCCCCCTCCAGCGCCAGCGCGAGGTCCGGCGAGCGGAACAGCACGCCGTGCGGGTGCATCTCGACCTCGTGCTCGGCGCGCCCGTAGTCGAAGCGCGGCTGGACCTCGAGCTCGAAGCCCATCTGGCCGCGCACGACGACGACGCGGCGGAGCAGCCGGTGGCGGTGCAGGTCCATCTCGGCGTGGTCGATCGGCATGAAGTCCTGGACCTCACCGACCCCTTCCTCGGTGAGGAAGCGCGTGATCAGCACGTTCGTGTCGGGAAAGTAGAGCTGCTTGGAGGTCCACGCATCGGCGGTCGGGCGCAGGGCGTAGAAGCCGCCCTTGTTCTTGTCCAGGATCGAGCCGAACACGCTCGGCGAGTCGAACGCCGGGCAGCAATACCAGTCGATCGTCCCGTTGGTCCCGACCAGCGCGACCGTGTGGAGGTCGCCGACGAGGCCGTGCTCGGCGATCGGGAGGTAGCCGTCGGGGTGCTCGCCGGCCCGGGCCATGGCTAGCCCTTCTCCTCCTCCTGCGCCGCCATCAGCGCGGCGCCCAGCACGCCGGCCTGCGCGCCGTCGAGCGCCAGCCGGATCGTCGTGTGGCGGCCCAGCCCCGGCACGGTGTAGCGCTCGGCGACGGTCCGCGCCGGCTCGAGCAGCAGCTCGCCCGCGGTCGAGACGCCCCCGCCGATCACGACCTCCTCCGGGTCGAACATGTTGATCGCGTTGGCGATGCCGATGCCGAGCCGCTGGCCGAGGATGTCGAGCACGCGCAGCGCGTCCGCGTCACCGGCCTGGGCTCCGTCGACGACGTCGTGGCCGGTGACCTCGCCGTCCTCGGCCAGCCGCTTGCCGAGGAAGGAGTCCTCCTCCGCCTTCGCCTCGCGCTCGGCCAGGCGATCGAGCGCGCGACCCGCTGCGAGGTACTCGAGCGTCCCCGGCAGCGGGTGCTTGCCCTCGGGGATCGGCGCGCCGTCCTCGAGGTCGAGACCGATCACGGTGTGGCCCATCTCGGCGGCGCTGGTGGCGCCGCGGTAGAGGCGCCCGTTGAAGACCATGCCGCCGCCGACGCCCGTCCCGACCGTGATCATCACGAGGTTCGGGCACACGAGGCTCCCGTCCTCGTCGAAGGCCTCCGCGAGCGCCGCGCACGACGCGTCGTTCTCGATGTAGACCGGGATCCCCGCCTTCTCGGTCAGCAGCTCGCGCAGCGGCAGGTCCTGGAGCGGGATGTTGACGCTGTGGGCGATCCGGCCGGTCTCGAACTCGATGATCGAGGGCAGCCCGACTCCGGCCGCGACGCTGTCGTCGTTGCGCAGGTGCCCGATCAGCTCGACCAGCTGGGCCACGAGCGCATCGCCGTCCGCCACGTTGGTCTTGATCAGCTCCCGCGTCGTGAGCTTGCCGTCCTGGAGCGTCGCGGAGGCGATCTTGGTGCCCCCGACGTCGAGGCCGATGAACTGGCCGTCCATCAGTGGTTCCTCCGTCGGGTCCGCGGCGGAGAGGCCACTAGAGGTTCGCCGCCGCGGCCTCGTCGGCGAAGACGAAGATCGACCCCTGCTCGGGGCGCACGCGCGCGGCGGGCGCCGCGGGATCGGGCTGGTCGCCGAACGCACGCGCGACGGCCTTCGCCTTGTCCGTGCCGGAGACGAGGAAGTCGACGATCCTCGCGCGGTTGATGACGGGGAGTGTCAGCGTCACGCGCGGCACCTGCGGCTCCATGCCCGCGAGCGGCACGCCGACGACGAGCCGGCGCGTCTCCTCGAGCGCCGGCTTGCCCGGGAACAGCGAGGCGACGTGGGCGTCCGGGCCCATCCCGAGCAGCAGGAGGTCGAAGCGCGGGTCGTTGCCGAGGTGCTCGCGCACGAGCGCCTCGTAGGCGCCGGCGGCCGCGTCGTGGCCGAGCTCGCCCTCCATGCGCATGACGCGCGGGGGCTTCGAGAGGCGCGAGAGCAACGCGCGCTGCGCCATCCCGAAGTTCGAGTCCGGGTGGTCGGGCGGGACGCAGCGCTCGTCGGAGAACCAGACCGTCGCATCGCTCCAGTCCGCGTCCTGCTCGGCGGCGATCGCGTAGGCGCCGCGCGGTGTCGACCCGCCGGTGAGGACGATGTGGGCGCCCTGCTCGGCGGCGGCGGTGAGCCGCTCCGCGACCGTAGCCCCGGGATCCTCCACGACCGTGATCTGCCTCATCCGAGGCGCAGCCTACGCGACCATCGCGCGTGCGGCAGAGAGCGCCGGCTTGTAGGTCGGGTCGCGCAGCAGCGCCTGGCGGACGCCCTCGCCGAGGATCCCCGCCTCGCCCCGCGAGGCGCCCAGCACCGTCCACACCTGCTCGGTGCCGTCGCGGGCCTGGCGCACGGACTTCAGGCCGCCGGGGCCGCGGTCGAGCGCGAGCGACCCGCCGGAGGACATCTCGATCGTCACGCCGGCGAGCCCGGGCGCGCCGGGCTGCTCGACCTCCTCCAGGTGCAGCGAGACCTCGCCGCGGCGCGCGCGGGCGTGCCCGGTGCGGCGCTTGCCGCCGCCATCCGAGAGCGAGCCGGGGTGCCAGCCGAGGCGCGAGCTCAGCCAGCCGCAGAACAGCACGGCGGCCGCGGCCGAGTCCGCGCGGTGGCGGACCGTGACGGAGGAGATGTCGGCGAGCCCGCGCCGCAGCGGCGACGGGTCGAAGGCCGCGGCGATCCGCTCGCGCCACGGCGTCGAGCGCAACCACGCCAGGTCGACGACATAGGCGCTCTCGAGCAGCTCCTCCGAGCGCTCCAGCGCCTCCGGCAGCTCCTGCTCGTCCTGCGAGTCGACGAGCACGACCTGCATCAGGCGCCGCAGCGCGTTCACGGCCTCGGTGTGGCCGTGCGGCGCCCACACGAGCGTCGCGAGATCGGGCACGAGCAGCGGGTCGACGATCGTGTCGAGCGCCTTCAGGTGGCGGTCGCCGAGGCTGAGCACGACGGTCTCGCGGCCGAGCGAGAACGGGCCCTCGGCCCTCTCGGCGGCGACGCTGCACCACGCGTCGATCGTCTTGCGGCCCGGCTGAACCGAGCACAGCACGAGCCGCGACGGGTGGTAGCGGCCGACGCGCTGGAGCCGGTTCTCGACCTCGCCCCGGAACTCGGCGTCGACGACCACGACGAGGTTGAGCACCCTCGCGGGGACGAAGGCATCCTCGTCGTGGTAGCGCTCGATCAGCAGGTGGCGGAGCGCCGCCTCGACCTTGCTCGGCGTCGTGTCGCGCTCGCGCCAGACCTCTTCGCTCATGGCGCGTCGGTCACAGCCCGCGCCACTCGCGGGGCGCGATCAGCTCGTCCGCGTCGTGCGGCCCGGGCGAGCCGGCCGCGTAGCTGGTCGCCGGCGGCTTGCCCTCCTTCCATGCCTGCAGGATCGGGTCGATGATCGACCACTGGGCGATCACCTCGTCGTCGCGGGTGAACAGCGTCGCCTCGCCGCGCATCGCGTCCTGGATCAGGCGCTCGTAGGCCTCGGGCGACTGCGACATGAACGAGGAGCCGTAGAGGAACTCCATGTTCACCGGGCGGATGCGCATGCGCGAACCGGGGATCTTCGCCCCCAGCGACAGCGAGACGCCCTCGTTGGGCTGGACGGCGAGGATCAGCAGGTTGGGCTGGACGCCGACCGAGCCGTCCGAGCCGAACGCGAGGTGCGGCACCGGCTTGAGCTGGACCGCGATCTCGGTCGTCTTGCGCGACAGCCGCTTGCCCGTGCGCAGGAAGAACGGCACGCCCTCCCAGCGCCAGTTGTGGACCTCGAGCTTGAGCGCCGCGTAGGTCTCGGTCTGCGAGTCGTCGGGGACGTCGTCCTCGTCGAGGTAGCCCGGGACGTCCTCGCCGCCGGGCGAGCCTGCCGTGTACTGCGCGCGCACCGTGCAGCGCTCGACCTCGTCCGGAGACATCGGGGTGATCGCGTCGAGCACCTTGACCTTCTCGTCGCGCACCCTGTCGGCGTCGAAGGAGGACGGCGGCTCCATGCACAGCAGGGTGAGCAGCTGGAGCATGTGGTTCTGGACGAGGTCGCGCAGCGCGCCGGAGGAGTCGTAGTAGCCCGCGCGCGAGCCGATGCCGATGTCCTCGGCCGCGGTGATCTGCACGTGGTCGATGTAGTTGCGGTTCCAGACCGGCTCGAACATCAGGTTCGCGAAGCGGAACGCGAGGACGTTCTGGACGGTCTCCTTCCCCAGGTAGTGATCGATGCGGAAGACCTGGCGCTCGCGGAAGACGTTCGAGACGACCTTCTGGAGCTCGCGCGCCGACTTCAGGTCGGTGCCGAACGGCTTCTCGATCACGACGCGGACGTCCGCCTTGCCGTGGCGGTGCAGGCCGGCCTTCTTGAGCTCCTGGGAGATCACGGAGAAGAACTCGGGTGCGGTCGAGAGGTAGTACATGCGCGCCAGCGGCTGGCCCGCGTCCTCGTCGAGCTCCTCGAGGACCTTGCCGAGCTTGCCGTAGGCGTCGCCGTCGTCGAACGGCACGGGCACGTAGCGCATGCGCTCGAGCAGCCCCTCGAGCACCTGCGGGTCCGGCTCGCGGCGCGAGTTGGACTCGATCGACTCCTTCATGACCTCGCGGAACTCGTCGTCCGTCTGCCCGCGACGGGCGGCGCCGATCAGGTTGAAGCGCTCGGGCAGCGCGCCCTCGTGGGCGAGGTTGTAGAGCGCGGGCAGCAGCTTGCGCTTGGCGAGGTCGCCCGAGGCGCCGAAGATGACCATCGTCGTCGGCGGGACCGGGAGCCGCTCGAGGCCCTCCACGAGCGGGTTATCGCCGACCTCCTGGTCGGGGGCGTCGGTGGGGATGGACGCGGCCACCTAGAAGCCGGCCCCCGCGGAGCGCTGGACATCGTGGCCGCCGAACTGGTTGCGCAGCGCGGCCAGCACCTTGTGGCTGTACTCGCCCTCGTCGCGCGAGTAGAAGCGCGCGTACAGCGCCGCGGCGATGACCGGGGTCGGGACCTCGAGGTCCATGGCGTCGGCCAGCGTCCAGCGGCCCTCGCCCGAGTCCGAGACGCTCCCGCCGAGGTTCTCGAGGTCGTTGCCCTCCTGCTCGAAGGCCCGCTCGGCCAGCTCGCAGAGCCACGACCGGACGACCGAGCCGCGGTTCCAGAGCCCCGCGACCTCCTTGAGCTCGATCGGGAACTTCGACTTGTGCATCATCTCGAAGCCCTCGGCGTAGGCCTGCATGATCCCGTACTCCACGCCGTTGTGGATCATCTTCACGAAGTGCCCGGCGCCCGCGTCGCCGAAGTGGCGCCAGCCGTCGGGCGGGGCGAGCGTGTCGAGGATCGGGGCGAGCTGCTGAACGGATTCCTCGTGCCCGCCCACCATCATGCAGTAGCCGACCTCCAGGCCCCAGACGCCGCCGGAGGTGCCGACGTCGATGTAGCGGATGCCTTGCTCGATCAGTCCGGCGGCGCGCGCCACGTCGTCGTGCCAGCGCGTGTTGCCGCCGTCGACGATCGTGTCGCCCTCCTCGAGCAGCGCGGCGAGCGCGTCGACCGTCTTCTGCGTGGGATCGCCGGCCGGCACCATGATCCACACCAGCCGCGGCGCGTCGAGCTTGGACACGAGGTCCTCGAGCGACGAGGCGGCGCGGGCACCGTTGCCCTCGGCTTCGCGCACATGCTCCTCGTTGAGATCGAACGCCACCACCTGGTGGTCCGAGTCACGGTGGATCCGGTGGACCATGTTCCCGCCCATCTTCCCGAGGCCCACGAACCCGAGCTGCATCAGATACTCCCCCTGAGATCGTCGATGGCCCGGGGGAGGTCCCCGGCGTTCAAGCGCACGCGGACCGTCTCGAGCCCGTGGTCGCGCAGGGTCGTGAGGTCGCCGTCGGCCTGCGCATTGATCAGCGTGCGGAACGTGAACTCGTCGCCGGGGATGTCTGCCTCGGCGTCGGCGTCGCTCACGAACTGGAGGAAGCGCCCGACCGCCGGGCCGCCCTTGTGGAACTGCCCGGTCGAGTGCAGGAAGCGCGGGCCGTAGCCGTAGGTGGTGGCGACGTGGTGGCGCTCGATCACGGCCTCGCGCAGGCGCCCGACTGCCGCCTCGGTCTCCGCGGAGTAGGGCAGGTAGCCCATGATCGCCAGGTAGGCCGGCGGCTCGAGTCCGCCCACGAGCGCGGCGAGGTCGCCGTCCTCGAGCGTGGGCGAGCCCTCGTCGAGCACCTTCTTGGTCGCGTCCTTGGCCTGCTGGACGTTGGGCTGGTCGAACGGGTTGATCTCCAGCACCCAGCCGACGACGGCGGTCGCGAACTCCGACAGGAAGAACACCCGCCCGAGGTCGTCGGGCCCGGCCGCGTGCACGGTGATCGTCGGGTGGCCGGCGTCGGCGAGCGCGGTGACGTGGGCGTCGTGGTCCGCGTCGGGCGCTTCGCTGTTGCGGAGGTGCAGGAAGACGCGGTCGGTGCCGTAGGCGCCGGCCGGCAGCAGCGGCTCGTCGGCGATCGGCAGGATGCCGCGGCCCTGCTTGCCCGTGCTCTCGGCGACGAGCTGCTCGGCCCAGATCCCGAACGAGCCGATGGGGTCGTCGACGACGAAGGTGAGCTTGTCGCGCCCGGCGCGCGCGAGCTCGCCCAGCGCGAGCCCGAGCCAGAGCCCGGCGTTGTCCTCGGGGGACTCGAAGTCCGAGCACGCCTGCGCGGCGACCTGGGCGCCCTCGAGGATCGGCCGCACGTCGATGCCGGCCAGGACGGCGGGCACGATGCCGAAGTACGACAGCGCGGAGTAGCGCCCGCCGATCTCGGGGTCGTTCTGGAACGCGCGACGGAAGCCGTGCTCCTCGGCCAGTTCGAGCAGCGACGAGCCGGGGTCGGTGACCAGGACGAAGTGCGAGCCGTCGCGCTGGAGGCCGTGGAAGTGCTTGAACAGCGACAGGGTCTCGATCGTCCCGCCGGACTTGGTCGAGACGATGAACAGCGCCTTGTCGACGTCGATCTCGGCCTCGACGGCGGCGATCTGGAGCGGCTCGGTCGAGTCGAGCACGTGCAGGCGCAGGCCGCCGCCCTGCTGCCCGTAGGAGAGCCGGAAGACCTCGGGCGCGAGGCTCGAACCGCCCATGCCCAGCAGCACGGCGTCGGTCAGGCCGTCGGCCGTGCACTCGGCCACGAAGGCGTCGAGCGCGTCGGCCTCCTCGAGCAGCTTGTCGGCGATCGTCAGCCAGCCGAGGCGGTCGGTGACCTCGGGCGTGCCCTCGGGCGCCCACAGCGTGCCGTCGCGCTGCCAGATGCGGCGCGCGACGTCCTCCTCGGCGGCGCGGCGCACGCGCTCGGCCAGCGGCTGCTCGAGCTCGGCCGGCAGGTCGGCCTCGATCGCGGCGGGGCGGCCGGTGACGACCGCCTCGCGCTTGCGCTCGATGCCGGCCAGCAGCTTGGCCATCGGGACCATGAACGCCTCGATGCCGTCGCGCAGCAGCTTGGCGGTGACGTCGTCGAGGTCGATGCCGGCCTCGCGCAGCGCGTCGAGGTCGGCCTGCGGGTCCTCGGCGGCGGTCGCGCCGGAGACCTCGCTCGACTGGCGCGCCGCCATCAGCGTCGGCAGCGGCATCGTGTTGACGGTGTGCGGGCCGACGAGGCCGTCGACGTACAGCGTCTCTGAGTACTGCGGGTTCTTGACGCCGGTGGAGGCCCACAGCGGCCGCTGGACCGGGCAGCCGGCCTCGCGCAGCGCCGCGAAGCGCTCGCCATCGAAGACGCGCTGGAAGGCGAGATAGGCGGCGCGGGCGTTGGCGAGCCCGGCGCGCCCGGCGAGGTCCGAGCGGCCGAGCGCCTCGAGGCGCTTGTCGACCTCGGTGTCGACGCGCGAGACGAAGAACGAGGCGACCGAGTGGCGGTCGAGCGGCTTGCCCTCCTCATGGCGGCGCTCCATCGCGCGCGCGAACGCCTCCATCACGCGTTCGTAGGCCGAGACCGCGAACAGCAGCGTGATGTTGACGTGGAGGCCCTCGTAGAGCGCCTCCTCGATCGCGGGGATCCCCTCGTCGGTGGCGGGGATCTTGATCATCACATTGGGGCGGTCGACGAGGCCCCAGTACTGGCGCGCCTGCTCGAGCGTGCCTGCCGTATCGTGGGAGAGCCGCGGCGCGACCTCGAGCGAGACGTAGCCGTCCTCGCCGTTCGAGTCGTCGTAGACCGGGCGCAGCACGTCGCAGGCGAGCTGCACGTCGTGCACGGCCATGCGTCGGTAGACCTCGCGGGCGCTCAGGCCCTCGCGGGCCAGCGACTCGAGGTCGGCGTCGTAGTCGGGCGAGCCGAGGATCGCCTTCTCGAAGATCGCGGGGTTGGAGGTCACGCCGCGCAGCGAGTCCTCCTCGATCATGCGCTGGAGCTCGCCGCGCTCGATCACGCTGCGGCGCAGCTGGTCGAGCCAGACGCTGGTGCCCGCCTCCGTGAGGGCGGCGAGACGCTCGTTGACGTGTGTGACGCTCATGTCGGAACCTCCGCTGGCCTACCCGCGCCCTACCCGTTCCACCACGGCCCGGGCACGTTCGGCCACCGCTTCGCCGGTGAAGCCGAAATGCCCGTAGAGGAGCTTCGCCGGCGCGGACGCGCCGAAGCCCTCCATCGCGACGACGTCGCCGAGGTCTCCGACCCAGCGGTGCCAGCCCAGCGGGCTCGCCGCCTCGACCGCCACGCGGGCGCGCACCGACGGGGGAAGCACGCTGTCGCGGTAGTCCGCGTCCTGCTCGGCGAAGCGATCGAGGCACGGCATGCTCACGAGCCGGACCCTGAGCCCGTCGGCCTCCAGCAGCTTGCGGGCGTCGTCGGCGACGTGCACCTCCGAGCCGGAGCCCATGAGGATCAGGTCGGGGTCGTCGGCGTCATGGAGCACGTAGGCGCCGCGCTCGATCGCGTCCTCGGGGACTCCCGAGGGATCCCACACCGGTAGGCCCTGGCGCGAGAGGGCGAGCACGGTCGGGGCGTCGGTGGACATGAGCGCGAAGCGCCACGCGCGCGCGGTCTCGTTGAAGCCCGCGGGGCGCACCACGTTGAGGTTGGGCGTGGCGCGCAGCGTGGCGAGCTGCTCGATCGGCTGGTGCGTCGGGCCGTCCTCGCCAAGCCCGATCGAGTCGTGCGTGAAGACGAACACGGACGGGATGTGCATCAGCGCCGCGAGCCGGATCGAGCCCTTCATGTAGTCGCTGAAGATCAGGAAGCCGGCGCCGAACGCGCGCCAGCCGTGCAGGACGAGCCCGTTGACGATCGCGCCCATCGCGTGCTCGCGGATGCCGAAGTGCAGGTTGCGCCCGTCGTAGGCGTCGCGCTCGACGTCACCGGCGCCGTCGATCAGCGTCAGCGTCGAGGGTGCGAGGTCGGCGGAGCCGCCGACCAGCTCCGGCACCTGGCCCGCCGCCCACTGGATGATGTCCCGGGAGGCCTTGCGCGTGGCGATCATCCCGGCGTCGGGGCCCTTGCTCGGCACCTGGGCGTCCCAGCCCGCGGGCAGCTCGCGGGCGAGCATGCGCTCGAGCTCGGCGGCCTCGCCGGGGAACTCGCCGCGGTAGGCCTCGAAGCGCTCGCGCCAAGCCGACTCGAGCTCCTCGCCGCGCGGCACGCACTCGCGAAAGCGGGCGAGTGCCTCGTCGGGGATGAAGAAGGGCTCGAGGCTCGGATAGCCGTAGACCTCCTTCGTCAGCTTGATCTCCTCCTCGCCGAGCGGCGCGCCGTGGGCGCCGTGGGTGTCCTGCTTGTTCGGCGAGCCTTGCGCGATGTGCGTGCGGACGACGATCAGCGACGGGCGCTCGTCGGCCTGCGCGGCTTCCACGGCTGCCTCGATGCTGTCGAGGTCGAAGTGCTGCCCGAGGTTCTGCACGTGCCAGCCGTAGGCGCCGAAGCGCGAGGGCACGTCTTCGGAGAACGACAGCGCGGTGTCGCCCTCGATCGAGATGTGGTTGTCGTCGTAGAAGCAGATCAGGCGGCCGAGGCCGAGGTGGCCGGCCAGCGAGCACGCCTCGGAGGCGATGCCCTCCTGGAGGTCGCCGTCGGAGGCGATCACGTAGGTGCGGTGGTCGACGATCTCGTGGCCGGGACGGTTCAGCCGCTGCGCGAGCAGGCGCTCGCCGAGCGCGAGGCCGACCGCGGTCGAGATGCCCTGGCCGAGCGGGCCGGTCGTCGTCTCGATCCCTGGGGCGTGCCCGTACTCGGGGTGGCCCGCGCACGGAGAGCCGAGCTGGCGGAAGTTCTTGAGGTCGTCGAGCGAGATCCCGTAGCCGGTGAGATGCAGCGACGAGTAGAGCAGCATCGACGCGTGCCCGCACGAGAGCACGAAGCGGTCGCGGTCGGGCCAGTCGGGGCGCGTCGGGGCGTGCTCCATGACCCGCGTGTAGAGGACGTGGGCGATCGGCGCGAGCGCCATCGGCGTCCCCGGATGGCCCGAGTTGGCGCGTTGGACCGCATCCATCGACAGGACCCGGATCGTGTTGACGCACAGCTCATCGAGGTCGTTCCGGTCCATGCCGGCGAAGAGTAAGCGACAGGGGCTAGACGGCGAGCGCTGACGCGCCGTGCGCGTGACAGAACGCGTGCACGACCCCGTCATATCCTGTAGGGAGACAACGAGAAAGGCAGCTGATGGCGACCGAGCAGGGGATCACCAAGACCGACGAGCAGTGGCGCGCGGAACTCGCCCCCGAGCAGTACGAGGTGCTGCGCAAGGGCGCGACCGAGCGGCCGTTCACCGGCGAGTACGTGAACGTCAAGGACGACGGCGTCTACCGCTGCGCGGGCTGCGGCGCCGAGCTGTTCGGCTCCGGCACCAAGTTCGACTCCGGCACCGGCTGGCCGAGCTTCACCGAGCCCGCCGTCGCCGCCGCCGTCGAGACGCGCTCGGACAACTCGCTGTTCATGCGCCGCACCGAGGTCGTGTGCCGCCGCTGCGGCGGGCACCTCGGCCACCTGTTCGACGACGGCCCCCGCGACGCGGGCGGCCTGCGCTACTGCATCAACTCGTGCGCGCTCGAGTTCGACGCCGGCGACAGCGCCGCGAGCACGCCCAACCCCACGTAGCTGAAGCCGCTCACGCGGGCCAGCGTGCGCCGGCGCTCTCCGAGCCAGCCGCGCACGCTGCCCGCCACGAGCGCGTAGGTCGAGTCGCTGAGCGTCGCGAGCGTGAGGAACAGCACGCCGAGCGCGAGCACCTGCGGCGCGACCGCGCCGCGGCTCGGGTTGACGAACTGCGGCAGGAAGGCGAGGAAGAACAGCGCGGTCTTCGGATTGAGGCTGTTGACGACGACGCCCTGCCAGAACAGGCGCTTGCGCGGGACGGGCCCGCTCACGGACTCGATCTCGCCCTCGCCGTCGCGCAGCCGCCGGATGCCGAGATGGATCAGATACGCCGCGCCGGCGTACTTGACGACGCTGAACGCGGTGGCCGAGGAGGCCAGCAGCGCCGACACGCCGATGGTCGCGGCCGTCACGTGAACGAGGCCGCCGGCCTGGATCCCGAGCGCGGAGACGATGCCGGCCGCGCGCCCCTCGGCGAGCGAGCGGGAGACGATGTAGATGACGGAGGGGCCGGGCACGGCCAGGAACGCGGCGCTGGCCGCCGCGAAGATGAGAAACGTGTGAAGCTCCGGCATGGCACCGATCGTACGGACATGGACAGCCTCGCGTGGACACTCGTGCAGCGCTGGGTCGCCCAGGCGGCCAATGACGCGACGCTCCTCGCCGCCGACCCCGGCGCCGGGCCGGCCGCGCTCGAGGCGCTCGGCGTCACCGACCGCTCCCTGCTCGGCGCGCTCGCCGTCAACACCGGCGGCCTCGCGGTCGACCACGGCTGGCTGCGCGTGCTCGGCGGGCCCAGCCTGCTCGAATGGCGCGACCGCCTCGACGGCGGCTTCGTCGTCGGGCACGACGTCGTCGCCGGCTTCTACGCGGTGGACCAGCAGGAGGGCGAGGTGCGCTACCTCGCGCCGGAGACGCTCGAATGGGTGGGGATCGAGATGGGCCACAGCGAATGGGTGCACTGGACGCTCGCGGGCGACCTCGAGTCGTTCTACGCGCACCTGCGCTGGCCGGGGTGGGAGGCGGAGAGCGCCAAGCTCGCCGCCGACCAGGGCTTCAGGGTCGACCCGCCGCCGTTCACCCGCGAGGGCCGGGTCATCGCCGACGCCGCGCACAAGCCGGCGAAGATGGCCTCGCTCTGGAAGCGCCAGCAGGACTTCATCCGCGAGTTCGGCGCCTGATGCGCCGCCGCCTCCCGCTCGCGCTGCTCTTCCTCGGCGCGGGCGTCCTGCACTTCGTCAAGCCCGGCGCCTACGAGCCGACCGTGCCCGACGCGCTCCCGGGCCACCGCGAGATCGTCTACGTCTCGGGCGTCGCCGAACTCGCCGGCGGGCTCGCCATGCTGCACGACCGCTCGGCGCGCTGGGCGGGCTGGTGGCTGATCGCGCTGCTGGTCGCCGTCTTCCCCGCCAACGTGAACATGGCGGTCAACGCCGAGCGCTTCCGGTCGGTGCCGGAAGCGCTCCTGTGGGTCCGCCTGCCGCTCCAGGCGCTGCTGGTCGCCTGGGTGTGGCGAGCGTCGCAGCCGCGGAAACGTCAACTACGGCATTGAGCGGGTGGGTCCGGGCCGCCGCGGCAGCTAAGCCGCGATCGGCACCGCGTCGACCTCGCCCCGGCGCGCCGCCTCGGCGTGCGCGCGGCTGGTGCGGCTCGAGATCAGCACCAGGGTCAGGATGGCGCCGAGGATCGCGAAGCCGGCGCCGACCGTGAACGCGTCCTGGAAGCCCTCGGTCAGCGCCGCGGGCAGTGCGCTCTTGTCGCCGCGGGCCGCGGTCATCGCGTCCTGCGTGGTCGAGTTCGCGATCGTCGCGAGGATCGCCAGGCCGAGCGCGCCGCCCACCTGCTGTGAGGTGTTGATCAGCCCGCTTGCGAGCCCGGACTCCTCGGCGGAGACCCCGGCGACCGCGGCGATCGTCAGCGGCACGAACACGAGGCCGAGCCCGACGGCGGCGAGCAGCGACGGGAACAGGACGTCGCCCATGTAGGTGCCGCCGGGAGACACCTGCGCGAACCACGCGAGCCCGCCGGCGACGAGCACGAAGCCCGCCACCATCACGGGCTTGAAGCCGACCTTGGTCACGAGCTGGGACGCCACGCCCGCCGCGACGATGATCCCGCCGGCGAGCGGCAGGTAGGCGACGCCGGCCTTCAGCGCGCTGTAGCCCAGCACCTGCTGCATGTACAGGGAGACGAAGAAGAACATGCTGAACAGCGACATCGCGACGAGCACCGCGACGACGTTGGCGCCGGTCAGCGTCCGCTTGCGGAAGATCGCGAACGAGATCAGCGGGTGGCTGGAGCGCAGCTCGATGGCCACGAACGCGGCGACCAGCGCGAGCGAGATCGCGATCAGGCCGAGCGTCTGCGAATCGCCCCAGCCCACGTTGACCGCGTCGACGAGCGCGTAGACGAGCAGCGAGATGCCGGCGGTGATCGAGACCGCGCCGGCCACGTCGTAGCGGCGCACACCCGTCTCCCGGCTCTCGGCCAGCACGCGGCTCGTCAGGGCGGCCGCGAACAGCGCGATCGGGACGTTGACGAAGAGGACCCACTCCCACCCGAGGTACTCGGTCAGGACGCCGCCGAGCAGCACGCCGACGGCGCCGCCGGAGCCGGCCACGGCGCCCCAGACGCCGAGCGCCCGGTTGCGCTCCGCGCCCTCGGCGAAGGTCGTGGTGAGGATCGAGAGCGCGGCGGGCGAGAGGATCGCCGCGCCGAGACCCTGCAGGGCGCGCGCCGCGATCAGCTGGCCCTCGCTCGCCGACAGGCCGCCGAGCAGCGACGCGACCGCGAACAGGACGAGGCCGACGGTGAACACGCGGCGGCGGCCGAGCAGGTCGGCCATGCGCCCGCCGAGCAGCAGGAAGCCGCCGAAGGCGAGCGTGTAGGCGTTGACCACCCACGAGAGGTTCTGCTGGGAGAAGTCGAGGTCGCGGCCGATCGACGGGAGCGCGACGTTGACGATCGAGGCGTCGAGGACGACGACGAACTGCGCTGCGGCGAGCAGGGCAAGTGCGATGCCCTTTCGCGCTACTGGCTGTGACTCGGTCACGTGCTGACCCTCCTGTATCCAGAAAGATGGAAGCTGGGTTCCGGTTACCTCGACCACGATACGGAATTGAAGTTCCGCTTGTCAACCCCTACAGTTGTGAACGTGTCGATCGACACACAGGAGCTCTCGCGGCCCCTCCGGGCCGACGCACGCCGCAACCGCGAGCGCGTCCTCAAGGCGGCCCGGGCCGTCTTCTCGGCCAAGGGCCGCGACGCCCACCTCGAGGACGTCGCGCGCCGCGCGCAGGTCGGCGTCGGCACCGTCTACCGGCATTTCCCGACCAAGGACGCGCTGCTCGAGGCGCTCGCCCACGAGCAGTTCGAGATCCTCACCCGCTGGTCGCTCGAGGCCGAGGCCGAGCCCGACCCGTGGGCGGCGTTCGACGGGATGATCTGGCGCGGCGCCGAGCTGCAGGCCTCCGACCGCGCGCTGATGGAGGCGGTCGCCGAGTTCAAGCCCAGCGTCGCCCAGCAGGCCGGGGAGCTCCACGCTTCAATCGAGCGCCTGCTCCGTCGCGCCCAGGCGGCCGGCGCGGTACGGGCCGACGCCACGGGAGCGGACGTGCAGATCATGATGTGCGGCCTCGGCAGCGTGATGCAGATGAGCGGGGACGGCTGGCGCCGCTACCTGACGGTCATGCTCGACGGCCTCCGCGCGTAGCGCGCCGGGCCGTAGCTAACCTCAAGCGCGTGAGCACCGCCGACGTCGCCGATCCCGAGGTCCTCGAGGTCGCCTGGGACCTCGATCCGCTGATCGAGGGCTACGGGGACGCGCCCGTCGCCGCGGTCGACGCGATGCTCGCCGAGGCGCAGGAGCGCGCCGACGCCTTCGCCGAGCGCCACGCCGGCCGCGTGGGCGATCTCGACGGCCCCGGCCTGGTCGAGGCGATGACCGAGCTCGGCGCGCTGCAGGAGCTGGTGACGCGCGCGGGCACCTTCGCCGGCCTGTACTTCTCGACCGACACCAGCGACCCCGCGCGCGGCGCGCTCTACCAGCGGATCCAGGAGCACGCGACGCCGATCGAGACGAAGCTCCTGTTCTTCGAGCTCGAGTGGGCCGCGCTCGACGACGATCGGGCCGATGAGCTGCTCGGCACCGAGGGCCTCGACTTCTGCCGCCATCACCTGCGGACCGCGCGCCGCTACCGCCCGCACCTGCTCTCCGAACCCGAGGAGAAGATCCTCACCGAGAAGGCGCTGACCTCGCGCAACGCGTGGGGCCGCCTGTTCGAGGAGCAGGTCGCGGCCCTCCAGGTCCAGATCGAGGACGGCGCCGAGCCGGTCTCGCTCGAGGTCGCGCTCTCGCACCTGCACTCGCCCGACCGCGAGGCGCGCGCCCACGCGGCGCAGCGCGTCACCGAGGCGCTCGAGCCCGGCCTGCGCACCCGCGGCTTCGTCTTCAACACGCTGCTGGCCGACAAGATGGTCGACGACCGGCTGCGCGGCTACCCGCACTGGCTCGCGAGCCGCAACCTCTCCAACGAGGCCTCCGACGAGTCCGTCGAGGCGCTCGTCACCGCCGTCCGCAACCGCTACGAGGTGCCGCGTCGCTGGTACCGCCTGAAAGCGAAGCTGCTCGGGCTCGACCGGCTCGCCGACTACGACCGCATGGCGGCGATCACGCAGGACAACCCGCCCGTCGGCTGGCGCGAGGCGCGCGAGCTCGTGGAGGACTCCTACTCGTCCTTCTCACCCGAGCTCGGCAACCTCGTCCGCCGCTTCTTCGACGAGCGCTGGATCGACGCGCCGGTGCGCCCGGGCAAGCGTGCCGGGGCGTTCTGCGCCTACGGGCCGCCGTCGGTGCATCCGTTCGTGATGCTCAACTGGACTTCTCGCCGCCGCGACGTCCTGACGCTCGCGCACGAGCTCGGCCACGGCGTCCACGCCGCGCTCGGCGCGCGCCAGGGCCTCTACCACATGGCGACCCCGCTCACGCTGGCCGAGACCGCGAGCGTGTTCGGCGAGACGATCGTGTTCGGGCGCCTGCTCGAGCACGCCGAGACGCCGGAGTCGCGGCTGTCGCTGCTGGCCGAGTCGATCGAGGGCTCGATCGCCACCGTCTTCCGCCAGATCGCGATGAACCAGTTCGAGGCCCGCATCCACAATGAGCGCCGCGAGCATGGCGAGCTCGCGCTCGACCACATCGGCGAGCTGTGGGCGCAGTCGCAGGAGGAGCTGCTGGGCGACGCGGTCGAGGTCACCGAGAACTACCGCAGCTGGTGGTCCTACGTGCACCACTTCGTCAGCGTCCCGGGCTACGTCTACGCGTACGCCTACGGCCAGCTGCTCGCGCTCGCCGTCTACGGCCGCTACGAGGAGGAGGGCGAGGCGTTCGTGCCCGCCTACCTCAAGCTGCTCGAGGCCAGCGGCTCGCGCTCGCCCGAGGAGCTCGGGAAGATCGTCGGCATCGACCTCGCCGACCCCGGCTTCTGGGACCGCGGCCTCGCGCTCGTCGAGCGCCAGCTCGACGCGGCCGAGGCCGCTGCGCGCGACGCGGGCCGGCTGTAGCCGGCGACGGCCCCAGTTCAGAACGCCGGTACCGCCCCCGCGATGATCCTCGCGAGCGCGGCGAGCTCGTCGACGCGAACGCGCTCGTCGACCGCGTGGGCGAGCTCGAGGCCGCCCGTCCCGACCATCACGGTCGGGATGTCCCGCACGCAGAAGAGCCGCATGTCGGCGCCGTAGGGCACGCCCGCCGTGCGCGCCGAGCCGCGCTCGGCGCGGACCGCCGCCGCCACCGCGCGCACCCACGGATGCGCCGGATCGGTCTCGCCGGAGGCGAACTGACCGCCGGTCCACGCGACCTCGACGGGCGGCGCCTCGCCGTCGTCAAGCACGGCCTCCAACGCCGCGCGGGCGTCCTCCGCCGACGAGCCGACCCGGACCCCGAGCCGCCCCTCGACCACGACGCGGTCGGGCACGGAGCTCGACCACTCGCCGCCCTCGATCCGCCCGACGCTCAGCGGATAGGGCAGCGCGAGCGCCCGCATCGCGGGATGTTCCACGTCGCGGTTGAGGTCGCGCTCGTGCGCCTGCAGCGCGAGGTGCGCCGAGAGGTAGCGGTCGAGCGCGGAGCGGCCCTCGAGCCGCATCGCCGCGTGCGCCGCGCGCCCCCGCACGGTGGCGCGGAAGGTGAGCGCGCCCGCCTGCGCGCAGACGACGTCGAAGCCGGTCGGCTCGGGGATCAGGCAGGCGTCGAAGGCGTCGTCGCGCTCGAGCGCGGCGAAGGTGCCGAGGCCACCGTCCTCCTCTGACGCGACCGCCTGGAGGACGACCGTCGGCGCGGGCTCGGGCGCGTCGCGGAGCGCGAGCAGCGCGTGCAGCGCCGCGGTCACCGCGCCCTTCATGTCGACCGAGCCGCGACCGTGCAGCCAGCCGTCCGCGATCCGGCCCGACCACGGACCATCGCGCCACGGCGCGCTCCCGACCCCGACGACATCGACGTGGCCGTTGAGGCAGACGCGGCCGGGGCGCTCGCCCGGAAGCGTGACGGTCAGCCCGCACAGCTCGCCGCGCGGCGCCTCCTCGCCGGGGTGGCCGGGGTGCGCGCGCAGCGCCTCGAGGTCGTGAACCTGGAGCTCGGCTTCGAGCCCGTGGCCCGCCGCCAGCTCGCCGAGCCGCTCGAGCACGGCGCGCTCCTCGCCCGTCACGCTCGGGACGCGGACGACGGCCGCGACGTCGGCGGCGAGGGCGTCCGGGTCGATCACGCGGCGAGTCTCGCCTCGGCCCGCCCCACCTGCTCGCCACGCGAGTTGAGCACCGGGGGGTCCCGGAGGCGGGCGAGGCCGGCGCCGGCGAGCTCGATGCCCCAGTACTCCTCGACGAGCAGCGGGGCGACGAGGTCCAGCGCGCGAGGGGCGCCGTCGAGCACCTTGAGCGCGGCGCCGCGCCCGTCGGGGAGGCCGAGCGCGATCACGCCCTCGGCGCCGATCTTGCTCACGAGCCGCGGATGCGCCCGCATCATCTCCGTATCGAGCGCGCCGTCGTAGGCAACGAGCTCCGGATGGTCGGTCATCGCCGACGCGAGCTGCTCGCCGGCCGCCCCGAGACCGCCCGACGCGAGGCGCCCGAACGCCGCCGCGAGCCGTGCGATCGGGACGGAGAAGGTCTGCATCCCGCACCCGTCGACCGCGCGGGCAAGCTCACCCGGCTCCACCCGCGTGGCCTCGGCCATGCCGCGCTCCATCGCCTCCTGCAGCGGATGCCCAGCGTCGAGGTACCCTTCCACCGGCCAACCCTCCGCGACCGCGAACGCGACGCCGAAGGCGTGCTTGCCCGAGCAGTTGTGGCGCACCGGCTCAGGCCCGCCGCCGGCGTCGTGCAAGGCACGGGCGGCGGCCGGATCACGCGGCTCACTGACCCCGCACGCGAGATCCGTCTCGTCGCGGCCCGCGGCGTGCAGGATCTCGCGCACGCGCCGGACGTGGTCATCGCTGCCGCCATGCGACCCGCAGGCCAGCGCGAGATGCTCGGAGGCGAGGCCGAAGCGCTCGAGCACCCCGGCGCGAACGCCGCGCAGCGCTTGGAACGGCTTCGAGGCCGAACGCGCGAAGATCCTCGGGCCAGGGTAGGCGGCGGACGACATGCCGCCGGCGCGGGCGCGGGCGCGGCCGCCGTCGGAATCCGTGGTCGCCCAGGCGACGCGATGTTCAGACTCCACGCCAGCGCCGCGGTGGACGGAGACGCGGGCCTCGCCGATCACGACGCTCGGACCTGGTAGACCGACGTGAAGCCGGTCTCGAAGCCGTTGCGGGCCGCCCGCAGGTACAGCCGCCACACGCGCACGCGCTCCGGGCCCGCGAGTCGCACGGCCTCGTCGACGTTGTCATCCAGGGCCCGCGCCCACCAGCGCAGCGTCTCGGCGTAGTCGTCGCGGAAGCCCTCCATGTGGTGCGCCTCGAAGCCCGCGCGCTCGAGACCGAGCAGCATCCGCGAGAGCGGCTGGGGCGCGCCGTCGGGGAAGACGTAGCGGGCGGAGAACGGGCCGGGGCGCGGGTCCTCCTGCTGCAGGTTGGCGATGCCGTGCAGCAGCAGGGTCCCGCCGGGGCGCAGCGCGCCGCGCAGCCGCCGCCCGTACTCGTCCATCTGCTCGGCGCCGACGTGCTCGACCATCCCGATCGAGGCGACGGCGTCGTAGCTCTCGCCGGCGAGGTCCCGGTAGTCGGACACGCGGAAGTCGACGAGGTCGCCGACGCCCGCCTCCTCGGCGAGCCAGCGCGCACGGTCGACCTGCGGCGGCGAGACGGTGATGCCGGTCACGTGCACGCCGTGGCGCTTGGCGGCGTGGATCGCGAACGCGCCCCAGCCGGAGCCGACGTCGAGGACGCGCTGGCCGCGCTGCAGCCCGAGCTTCTGGCAGATCAGCTCGTGCTTGGCCTCCTGCGCGTCCTCCAGCGTCGTCGCGCCGCGGGAGAAGATCGCGCACGAGTAGGCCATCGACGGGCCGAGGACGAGCCGGAAGAACTCCGTCGGGACGTCGTAGTGGTGGCGCACGGCGCGGGCGTCGCGCTCGCGCGAGTGGAAGCGCCCGCGCGGTGTCAGCTCGGCCGCCGGCGGCGACGGCGGCCGCACGATGCCGGTGGCGCGCGCCGCGGCGAGCAGCAGGCGCGCCTTGCGCCAGCGGTCGATCGCGGGCGGCTGCCAGTCGTCGAGCAGGTGGAGGACGGCGTCGAGGTCGTCGACGTCGAGCGCGCCGGAGACGTAGGCGCGCCCGAGGCCGAGCTGGCCGGGCGCGCGCAGGACGTGCGCGAGCGCCTGCGGCGAGCGGGCGGTGAAGGTGGGCCCGTCGGTCCCGGTGGTGGGGACCTCGGTGCCGTCCCAGAGGGAGACGGTGAAGGGCCGGACGGGGAGCGCGTCGGTGAGCGCGGAGCGAAGGGGGGCGGTGTCGGACACCCCTTCGAAGCTAGCGGGTCAGGTTGCACGAGCGCGTCCAGCGCCAGAGCGGGTCGCGGGACTGCATGGTCGCCCCGCTCGCCTGGATGCCGACGCGCGCGCAAGGACCACGGCGACCGCTACGCGCCCGCCACCCCTGAGCTCGCGGTCGCGCTCTGAACGACGAAAGCCGCCCCGAAGGCGGCTGTATCTCCTCCTATCGGCAGGCAGCGCGAGAGCCTTTAGCCCGGTTTGCTGAGTTGGCGCGTTGCCGCTCAATTACGCCAGTCGACCCCGACCAGCGTCGGCTCCGGCTCGAGGTCGACACCGAAGCGCTCGCGCACCCCGCCGGCGATCTCGCGGGCGAGTGCGAGCAGCTCGGCGGTGCTGCCCGCGCCGCGGTTGATGAGCGCGAGCGTGTGCTTGGAGGAGATCGCGATGCCCTCCGGGTTGCCGTAGCCGCGCTGGAAGCCGGCGCGCTCGATCAGCCAGGCGGCCGACGTCTTGACCCGGCCGCCGGCTTCAGGGAAGCGCGGCGGGCGACCGTCGCCGGCGGCCCGCTGCTCGAGCGCCGCGAACGCCTCCGCCTCGAGGATCGGGTTGGTGAAGAACGAGCCGGCGGAGACCGAGTCGGGGTCGGCCGGGTCGAGCACCATGCCCTTGCCGCGGCGCAGGCCGAGGACGGCGTCGCGGACGTCCGCCAGCGGCGCCCCCACGCCCGGCTGCACGCCCAGCGTGCGCGCCAGCTCGGCGTACGCCAGCGGCGCCGAGAGCTCCCGGCGCTCGAGCCCGAAGGTGACCGCGAGCACGACCCAGCGGCCGGGGTTGCGCTTGAACGCGCTCGAGCGGTAGGCGAAGCGGCAGGCCTCCGGCGGCAGTGCCTCGACGCTGCCGGACTCGCGGTCGAGCACGCGGACGGAACCGACCGTCTCGGCCACCTCCTGCCCGTAGGCGCCGACGTTCTGGATCGGCGTAGCGCCGATCGAGCCGGGGATGCCCGACAGGCTCTCGACCCCGGCGAGCCCGTCCGCCACGCAACGGGCCACGAACGGCTCCCACGGCTCACCCGCCTGCACCGACAGCTCGACCCGTCCGTCGCGCTCGCGCTCCTCGACGCCCGTCGTCAGCACCCGCACGACGGTGCCCGGGAACCCGTCGTCGGCGATGACCAGGTTCGAGCCGCCGGCGATGAGCAGCAGCGGCTCGTCCGCCCCCCGCACCGCCGCCACCAGCTCGTCCTCGCTGCGCGCCTCGACGAGCGCTCCGGCGGGGCCGCCGAGGTGCAGGGTCGTCAGCTCGCTCAGGTGCGTCACGGCGGCGAGCGTAGGGCACGGTGCCGCACGCGCACGGCCGGGTCGGCGCTTCGACGGCGTAGCATCGCCCGGCGTGACCGGCTTCGCTCTCGACCGTCTTGACGGCGGCGCGATGCAGGTGGTGCAACTCGAGGGCGCGCGGTTCGGTGGCCCCGCGGTGCGCGAACCGCACCGCCACGACTACCACGAGCTGATCTGGATCCGCGACGGGCGGGGGCAGCACTCGATCGACGGCGCCACCGTGCCCGTGCGCGCGGGGACGGTGACGGTGATCGGGCGCGGCCAGGTGCACGTGTTCGAGCACGGCGAGGGTCTCGACGGTGCCGTCGTGCGCTTCCGCGAGGAGGGGCTGGTGGAGGGCGGCGCGCGCCGCGGGACGCCGGAATGGCTGCTGGCCGGCCAGGCCGGGCGCACGGTGGTGGTGCCGCGCAGCGAGGCACCGCGCCTGGACGCGCTGATCGACGCCCTCCACGCCGAGCTCCAGCGCCCGCCCGACGAGCACAGCCCCGACCTCCAGCGCCACCTCCTCTCGACGATCCTGCTGTGGATCGAGCGCTGGTACGAGGCCTCGCGCACCGAGCGCCGCGAGGCCGACGACGCCGAGGTCCAGCTGCACCGGCGCTTCACGCGGCGGCTCGAGGAGGACTTCGCGCGCCACCACGACGCGGCCCACTACGCGGACGCGCTCGGCGTCCCCCCCGCCGCCCTCTCGCGCGCGCTGGCGCACGTCGCGGGCCGCGCGACCAAGGACCTGATCATCGAGCGCGTGATGCTCGAGGCCGCGCGCCTGCTGCGCTTCACCGACCTCGCCGTGAGCGAGGTCTCCCACCGGATCGGCTTCGGGGACCCGCTGTACTTCTCGCGCGCGTTCAAGCGCCGCCACGACGAGTCGCCGCAGGCGTACCGCGACCGCTCGCGCGGAAAGTCCATGCGTGCGTGACGTCCTGCCATTCCGATCTCGCCCTGCGCGAGCGATGCTTCGGCCATGACCTCGATCCAGACCCACACCCAGGCCCCAGTCCTGCCCGCCTCGCTGCGAGTCGGCGCCGTCGAGCTGACCGTCACCGACCTCGACCGATCGGTCGCCTTCTACGAGAACGCGATCGGGCTGCGGCTGCACCGCCGCGAGGACGGCCGCGCCGCGCTCGGCGCCGGCGGCGAGGACCTGCTCGTCCTCGTCGGGGACCCGAACGCGAGCCCGGCCGGCCGCCACGCGGGCCTCTACCACTTCGCCCTGCTGCACCCCTCGCGGCTCGAGCTGGCGCGCGCCGCGCACCGGCTCGCCGCCACCCGCACGCGCATCAGCGGCGCGTCGGACCACGGCATCTCCGAGGCGATCTACCTGCCCGACCCCGACGGCAACGGCATCGAGCTCGCGGCCGACCGCGGGCGGGAGCGCTGGGGCGACCTCTCCGACCCGACCGCGCTCGGCGGCCCGGAGCCGCTCGACCTCGGCGGCCTGCTGCAGCTCGTCGCCGACGAGGAGCCGGTCGCCGACGTTTCGTCCGACACGGTCGTCGGCCACGTGCACCTGCACGTCGGTGACATCGAGCGCGGGCTCGCGTTCTACCGCGACGTGATCGGCTTCGAGGCGATGACGCTGCTCGACTCGGCCGCGTTCGTCGCCGCGGGCGGCTACCACCACCACCTCGGCTTCAACCTCTGGCGCGGGCGCGGCGTCCCGCCCACGCCGGATGGCGCCGTCGGCCTGCGGCACTGGACGATCGTGCTCCCGGCCGCCGGCGCGGCGGCGCTGCGCGAGCGCGTGATCGCCGCCGGCGCGCCCTACGAGCAGCGCCCCGAGGGCCTGCTCGTGCGCGACCCGTGGAACATCGCGGTGCTGGTCGTCGCCGAGGACTAGAGCGGAAGGCTACGAGGTCATCGGTCGAGCTCGCGCGGGCGGGCGAGCACCGAGCGCAGCGCCTCGACGACATCGGGGTCGAGCTGGCTGCCGGCGACGCGCTCGAGCTCGGCGAGCGCCACGGCCTCGGACATCGCGACGCGGTAGGGCCGGTGCGTCGTCATCGCGCTCCAGGCGTCGACGGCGGCGATGATGCGCGCCTCGAGCGGGATCGCCGTCGCGACGAGGCCGTCGGGATAGCCGGCCCCGTCCCAGCGCTCGTGGTGGTGGCGGACGATCGGCGCGACGGGGCGCAGGTCCGGCACGGCGCGGATGAGCGCCTCGCCGTGGGCCGGGTGCTCGCGCATCAGCTCCCACTGCGATGCGTCGAGCGGGCCTGGCAGCATCAGGATCGTGGACGGGACGCTGACTTTGCCGACGTCGTGGAGCAGACCGGCGAGCCGGCAGCGCAGCACGCGCGAGGGCGAGCTGCCGAGCCGGCGCGCTACACGGGCGGCGAGCAGCGACACCTCGCGCAGGTGGACGTCGCTCATCCCCTCGGCGGCCGCGGCGACGCTCGCCATCGCCTGCGCCATGCGCAGCGCGTCGGACTGCGCCTCGGCGTCAGGATCGGTGCCGGGGTCGGCGGAGGCGAGCCGGACGCAGTTGCGGCCGCTGCGCTTGGCGGCGTAGAGCGCACGATCGGCGGCGAGGAGCAGCGCCTCGACGTCGTGGGTCTCCGCGAGCGCGATCGCGGCGCCGACGGACACGGTCACCTCGACGTCCTCGACATCCTCGTCGCCGGCGCGGAACGCCATGGCGGCGACGTCGGCGCGAACGCTCTCGGCGACGTCGAGGAGCGCGGTCTCATCGAGTACCCCCGGCAGCAGGAGCAGGAACTCCTCGCCGCCCATGCGCACGACGTCGTCCTGGAGGCGCACGCTCTGGCGCAGCCGCGCGGCCAGGCTGACCAGCACCGCGTCGCCGCCCGCGTGGCCGTAGAGGTCGTTGAGCTGCTTGAAGTGATCGACGTCGATCGTGATCACACCGACCGGCCTGTCGCCGATCTCCACGAGCCGCGCCGCCAGTGAGCGGCGGTTGGCGGCGCCGGTGAGATGGTCGATCTGGGCGAGCCGCTGCGCCTCGGCCCGCGCGGCCTCGAGCTCGGCCTGGGCGGAGTGGACGGCGGTGACGTCGAGCACGGAGCCGTCGAGGAACCGGCGGCCGTCCTCCACGCGCATGCGGCCGCGGTCGCGGACCCAGCGGACGCGCCCGTCGGCCCCGACGAGCTGGTACTCGACGTCGAGCCGGCCTGTCTCGTAGGCGCCGCGGTGCGCGGCATCGAAGGTCTCGATCCAGTCCGGGTGGACGTAGTCGGCCCAGACCGCGTCGCGCGCGTCCTCGATCGACATGCCGAGGAAGCGCTCGCGGCAGGGGCCGGCGAACAGCAGGCGGTACGCGTCGTCGGGCAGGAACTCGCCGGTGTAGACGTACTCCTCGATCGCGCCGAGGATGCGCGTCAGGGTCGCGTGCGCCTCCGCGTCCGCGACCGCGGTGCCGTCGATCGCGGACGTAGCCATGGTCCTCCATCGGCGTCCGCGCGGCGCAGCTGGAATCGCCCGCCGCGCCACCCGCGACAATCCCGGCATGGCGGACAGCGAGGACACGGTGATGGTGCTCGGGCTGGGCGACCTCGGTCAGCGCGTGGTCGACGTCCTCAGTCACCGGCCCGGGGGGCGCCTCGTCGCCGTCGCGCGGCATGAGGAGCGCGCCCGCGCGGTCGCGGGGCAGGCGACGCTGGTTGCGGGCCTGTGCGACGGCCCGCGCGTGGTGGAGCCCGCCGTCGTCGACCTCATGGACCTCGACGGCACGGCGTCGCTGCTGGCGCGCGTGCAGCCCGACGTGATCGTCCTCGCCGCGTCGCAGCTCACCTGGTGGCGCGTCCCCGAGGGCGCGCGCTCGCTCCCCTACGGCGTCTGGCTGCCACTCCACCTCCCGCTCGTGCGTGCGCTGATGCAGGCCCGCACCGCCGCCGGGATCGCCGCGCCGGTGGTCTCGCTGCCGTTTCCGGACGCCGTCGGCCCCGTGCTCGCAGGCGCGGGGCTCGCGCCGGAGACCGGGGCGGGCAACGTGCTCGAGATGGCCGCCAAGCTGGTGGCGGTCGCAGCCGAACGCGCGGGCGTCGGCCGCGAGGCCGTCGACGTACGGCTGGTCGCGCACCATTCCACGGAGCGGGTCGCGTTCAGCGCCTTCGCGGGCCTCGGCGGGAACGGCGGCGGCCCGGCCGGGCCGCCGCCGCTGCATGCCGGCGTCAGCGTCGGCGGCGAGGCGCTGCCCGACGACGAGGTCCGCGCGCTGCTCACCGCGGCCTATCCGCTGCTCAGCGGCGCGGCCACGCATGGACTGACCGCCGCCGCCACCGCCGCGACCGTGTGGGCGCTGCTGTCGGAGGAGCCGCGGCGCCTGCACGTCCCCGCCCCCGCGGGCCGGCCGGGCGGCTACCCGGTGCGCGTCTCGCGCGCCGGCGTCGCGCTCGACCTCCCGGCCGGCATGTCCGAGTCCGACGCGATCGCGGTCAACGTGGTCGCCGCCCGCTGGGACGGCATCGAGCGCATCGAGCCCGGCGGCGCCTTCGTGTACTGCCCCTGGGTCTCCGACGCGCTCGAGCGCACGCTCGGCCTGCGGCTCGAGCGGGTCGAGCCGGAGCACTCCGACGCGGTCGCCGACGATCTCGCGGCCCGCCTCGCGAGGCTCTAGAGGGCTTCCCCGATCGCGTCCGCGAACGCCCGCGGCGCCCCCAGCGGCGTGAAGTGCCCGACGCCGTCGAGGGCGCGCCGGGCGGATTGTCGCCGATCGCCGTGCTCAGCGCTACTTCGGCGGAGCGGCGGCGCGGTCGAACTCGGCGGCCAGGACGTCCCAGCCGACCTTGCGCCGCTCATGGGAGGCGACGACGTTCCAGTCGTCCCAGTCATAACCGGCGGTCCGCAGCTCCTGACCGGCGGCGACCGTCTCGATCTCGATGCGGCCGGTGCGCCTGGAGGTGACGGGCCCATGGCTGTGGGGGACCATGACCTGATGCGAGGACGGGTCTGAGTAGCCGAGCATCATCCACGGCAGGCGGACCTCGATCGTGTGGCCCTTCGACGCGACGAGGACCCGGTCGTCGAAGCCCTTCTGCTTCGGGTTCGCGGTGCCCCAGCGCAGGCGGCCGATGTCGGCCAGCTCGGTGTGGTGCTGCTCGCCGGTGTTGCGCGCGACGAACGGGCGGTTGAGGATCAGCCGCGGCGTGTGCCAGGCGCCCGAGCCTCTGCGCAGCTCGGCGCGGTCGACCGGCATGAACGGTTGGGCGACCCCGTACTGGAAGGCGAGGATGTCGGTCCAGGCGGCGAGGCGCAGCGTGGCCCGGCGGTGCGTGTCGAGGGTCAGGGCGACGTCGGCCTCGGGCATCGTCACACCCAGCCCGGGCAGGCCGGCGTTGGTGCCCGGCTGGATGTCGAGGCCGACCGTGACCGGGACCTTGCCGGCCGGCTTGTCGGTCATGAGGCGCAGGTAGAGGTACTCCTCGTCGTGCGTGGTGCGGACCTCCCTGACCGGACCGCGCGACTCCGCCGTGACGGGCGAGTGGCCGCGATGATCCCATTCGCTGCCGTCACCGTCGACGACCACCTTCGAGTGCTTCGCCCCGGGCTCCTCGGCGACGAGGCCGAAGTGCTCCTCGTTGGTCAACGGGTTGCGCCACAGCGAGCGGCGCTCGCCGGGCAGCTCGAGCTCCTTGGTGTTCCAGGTGAACTTGAACCACTCGTCGGCCCACTCGAAGACCAGTCCGCCGGCGAAGTGCTCCTGCTCGATGGCTGACATCAGATCCGCGTTCTTGGCGGCCGAGTCGGCTTCTGAATGGCCGCCCTGGTTCCGCCCCAGCGGCCCCGTGTGCGCGATGCCGAGCGCGCTCGGCTGGCCGAACTCGGTGACCATGACCGCCTGGCCCTTGTGGTGGGCCTTGAGCGCGTGCAGGTAGCCGGCGTACGGGTCGGTCTTGCCGTCGGGGCGCTTGTAGGTCTGGTAGCCCTTGTCGAGCTTGAGGAACTCCGGGTAGTACGGGTAGACGTGGTAGGACGCGAAGAAGCCGGCGGGCCAGCGGGTCGTGGCGCGCATGTGCATCGCGTCGATCGAGATGAAGTCCTCCTGGATCGACGGCTCGGACGGGTGCTCGAGCGGGTCCGCGGTCAGCCAGTTCGTGAACGTGATGGGACGGCTCCAGCCGCGCTTGGCCTCCAGGCTCGCGACGTAGTCCAGGTGGCTGGCGATCCATGACTCCATCGCGTTCGGCGTCCCGCGCGTGGTGATGTAGCGGCCGTGGTAGGCGGGGACGTCCGGGTTCAGCTTGAGCGTGTGGCGGACGGCCAGCGGGTCCCACTCGACGCCGATCGACCAGGCCAGCAGCCACGGGGAGATGTCGGCGCCGTAGTGCCCGGAGGCGTGCCCGCGGCGCCGGGGCAGGTCGGCGTCGCCGTGCACGACCGAGACGACGTCGGTCAGCTCGCTCTTGAACTCGCGCTGCACCTCCGGGTCGTAGGCGTTGCGGGTCTTCATGAAGCGCTCCTCCGGGATCCACGCGCCGTGGATGACGTAGACGGGCGCGGCGGGATGCGCGAGGTCGTAGCGGCGCAGCTCCTGGTAGAAGGCCGGCGGCAGGATCGTGTAGACGCGCAGCGCGCGGGTGCCCAGCGCCGCCATCTCCGGCAGCCAGCGGCGATAGTCCGCGCGCGTCTGGGCCAGCTCGCCGGGAAAGCGCCCGGGGACGGTCGAGCCGAGGTTCACGCCCGGCCAGAACCGCGGCTGGAAGCCGTGGGCGGCGGTGGAGAGCTCGACGTAGTCGCCACGGACCCGCGCCGGCAGCTGCAGGCCGCCGACCTGCGCCGGCGTCCCGCGGTAATCGGCGGCCAGGTGCGGCTTGGGGGCATCGGAGGCGCCGCACCCGCACACGAGCACGGCGAGCACGACGACAAGCAGGGACACACGGCGCATCCATCCTGTATCGGCGGGACGCGGCGAGGCGTGAACCGGAGGGCCGCACGTCGCGACCTAGGTCCCCCTGGCGGCGTGGCGACGGAGCAGACGCAGCGGATGGTCAGGCAGCACCTCGAGCCAGCGTGCGCTCCCGGGGAGAGCGTCTCAGATCAGGCGATCTTCAGGGGCGGTAGTCGCGGCACGGCTCGCCGCGCAGGCCCGGACACGGCGGCAGCCCGGTCGGCACGGTGACGCCGCGCACGACCGGGAGCGTCAGGTTCGACGGCCGGCGTTTCGAGCGCGCGATCGCGACCCGCGCCTTGCCCTTCGGCCGTGTCTCGCCGAACGACCAGATCGGCTGGTCGCCGTTCGGCGCGCTGATCCGTACGCGGATGCGAGAGCCGGCTCGGTACGCGTGGCCCTCGTAGTAGAGCGGGATCGTGACCTTGACGAAGCGGTGGCGCGGCAGCGCCTTGACGTCGCGCTTGCGCAGGCTGAGGACGGGCTCCAGCCTCGTGCTCTTGCGGCGGTCGAGCTTGCGCTCGTTGCCGCGCAGCCAGCCGCCCTGCACGAACGTCTCCTTGCCATCGGGCCGGATCTCGCTGATCGTGGCCTGGAGGTCGACGTTCGACTTGGAGGAGCGAATCCACGCGTGGACCGCGCCCGCGCCGATCACGGTCATGGTCTCGCTCAGCGGCGCGCTGACGTAGGACAGCGCGGTCCCGGCAGGGCTCTGCGACCACTTGTAGGGCGGCGTCGCCGTCCACAGCCCGCCCGCGCCCGCGGCGGTGTCGCCACGGAAGTCGGTCAGCGGCCGCGCGTGAGCGTCCCAGCGGAACGCGTCCGTGCCCGCGTGCCGCGGCCGCTTGGCGCCGAGGCCGCCCTTCGCCGTGAGGTACCAGGCGCGCGCCTTCGTCCCCGGCACCGGGAAGCGGCTGAACGACTGCTCGAAGCCGGGCTGCGGCTGCCCGGGCGACGAGCCGCCGGCGCCGTTGTCGAACAGGACGCGGATCGGCGCCAGCTGCTCGAACGCCGCGAGCGCGCCCGCGTAGGTGGGCTGCTCCTGGATCGGGTCGCGCGGCAGCGTCACCCCGGGGATCCCCATCGCCTCCTGGTAGATCGCCGGCGCCCCGGCGCGGATCGCCGCCGCGTGCGTGATCGGCGCCTCCCGGGCGACGTAGAGCTCGAGGAAGTCGTACCAGCGGTTGAACGTCTCGGGAGCGAGCGAGTCGACGTGCGTGCCGTTGGTGAACGTGAACCACTTGCGCGACGTGCCGCTGAAGTGCTCGGCCAGGGTCGGGCAGTGGCCGCCGGTCTGCTCGTCGGTCCACTGGCAGGCCATGTACGTCGGCACACCGATCTTCTTGACGAACGTGATCGGCGCCAGCGGGTCGGCCACCTTGGGCTTGTAGTGGGCGTTGGCGCGGACCTTGGCGAGCAGGTTGACCGCCTCGCCGTGGAGCGCCTGGTTGTCCTTGCACGTCTGGTCGCCGTCCTGGACCCGCTTGTAGGCATAGGCCTGGCCGCCGTTCGCCGACGCCGGCTTGGCGTCGTGGACCCGCTCCTTCGCCCAGTTGACCGCGAAGCCCGTGTTCAGCATGCCGCCGGGGTACAGCGTGGTCTGCGTGGCGTCGAGCACCGACAGCGGCGAGATCGCCGCGAGGCTCGGCGGGCGCAGCTGCGCCGTGAAGAGCTGGCTGATGCCGCCGTAGGAGATGCCCATCATCCCGACCTTGTGGTGCAGGACCCACGGCTGGCGCGCGATCGTCTCGATCACGTCGTAGCCGTCGAGGTTCTGGAGCGGCTCGAAGAAGTCGAAGGCGCCGCCCGAGCAGCCGGTGCCGCGCATGTTGACGTCGACGACCGTGAAGCCCATCAGGTTGGCGAGGATCGCGATCCCGCTCTGCGGTCCGGCCGGGTCCGCGTAGCCGTAGCCGGAGTACTCGATCAGCGTCGGGCTCCCGGCCACCGGCGCCGGCGGCTGCGGGAGCGGGAGCGGCGGCAGCTGGACGCCGGTGGGGACCGCGTCCGCGATGTCCTGCGGCGGGTGCACGTCGATCGCCAGCCGCGTGCCGTCACGCGTGGTCAGGTACCCGTAGCCGCTGGACGGGATCGACTGGTTGTAGACGCCGGTGCTCGGCGGCGCCGAACGCGCCGACAGCACGGTCAGCGGCGGCGACGACCCAACGCGGTAGCCGGTCCCCGGCTTGACCTTCCGGAACAGCAGCCCGCCCTCGGCGTCGGCGCGCTTGGTGGCCAGCTTCCGGCCGCCGGGCGCCAGCAGCGACATCCGCGCGTTCGGCGCCAGCCCGGTGACGTAGACCTGCCGGACGCTGCCGTGCGCGTCGAACGCCGCGGCTCCCGGCGGGAACGCGAGCGCGACCAGCACGGCGACGGCGACAAGGGGGGCGAGCCGGGACATGCCGCGGGACTCAAGCACGCTTCGGGCCCGGGTGTCGCAGTTGCGATTGGATCTGGCCTGGCGCCATTAGCATTGGCGTCCATGGACGGTGACGTGGACGCACCGGCGTTCGAGCCGATCGAGCAGCTGCGTGCGCACGAGTACGTCGCCGAGCAGCTGCGCCGGCAGATCGGCCTGCACGTCATCCCGCCGGGCGGCGCCCTCCCCGCCGAACGAGCGCTGTCCGCGATGTTCGGAGTCGGTCGCGCCACCGTGCAGGCCGCGGTGCGACTGCTGGAGGCCGAGCGCCTCGTCGCCACCCGGCGCGGCCGGCACGGCGGCACCTTCGTCGTGGGGCATGCCGACGATGACGTGGCCAAGGACTACCTGCTCGTCCGCCTGCGCCGCGACGGGAAGCGGGTCGGCCAGGCGCTGGCGTTTCGACGCGACGTCGACGCGCTCGCCGCGCGGCTGGCGGCGAGTGAGCGGACCGACGACGAGCTCGCCCAGATCGAGCTCGCCAATGAGCGCGCCGTCGCGGCCGAGACGGATCCCGAGTTCATGGCGCACGACACCGAGTTTCACCTCGCCATCGCCCGCGCGGCGCACAACGAGTTCGTCTACGAGGCGGTGGAGCGCATGCGACTGATGCTCAACGACGCGATCACGGCGCTCCCGGAGAGCCGGATGTGGCAGCGACGCACCGCCAAGGAGCACGCCCTGATTCTCACGGCGATCGCGAATCGCCGTCCCGCCGACGCGGCGAAGGCGATGGAGCGCCACGCCGCCTCCACCGAGAAGAGCGTCTCGGCGCTCCTCGCCGCGCTCTAAGCGTCAGGATCGAACGTCGCCCGCTCCATGCGGAAGAACGGCACCCGCTGGATCGCGGCGGCGCTGAGCATCAGGGCAACGCCGATCGCGAGCATCACGACCAGGCCCCAGCGCGTGCCGCTGTCGAGGTCGACCAGCGAGCGGGCGGCGATGTAGAGCAGGACCGCTGATCCCGCCAGCGGAAGCGCGCCGATCACCAGGGCGTTCCGCACGCCGCGGGCGGCGAGCCGCCGATAGAACCACGCGGTCGCGATTCCCGTGATCGCATAGAAGACCGCGAACAGCAGGCCGACCATCGCCACGACCGTGTCGAAGGCGCCTGAGATCGACGACGAGAAGACATAGAGCCAGGTGATCCCGATCGTGGCGAGCCCGAAGAAGACGGTGGCGAACGCCGGCGTGCGACGGCGCTCGTCGATGCGACCGAAGGCCGAGGGCAGGACCCGGTCCGAGCCCATCGCGTAGGCGATCCGGGCGGCGCTCATCAGGAAGGCCTGGGTCGTGCCGAGCACCGACAGCGCGACCGCGATCGCCATCAGCTTGTCCCAGGGGCTGCTCGCGAGCCGGCTCGCGATGAAGAGCAGCGCCGAGTCGCTGTGGGCCGCCACGGCGGCCGACGAGGCGACGCCCTGCAGGCAGATGACGAGCACGAAGTAGAAGACGGCGAGGATCGCAACGGAGGCGATCGCCGACACGCCGGGGTTGCGCTCCGGCTTCTCGGTCTCCTCGTTGAGGTAGAGCGCGGTGTCCCAGCCCGTGAACAGGTAGACGGCCACGAGCATCCCGGCGACGAGGCTCCCCTTGCCGCCAACGCCGCTCGGCGACAGCCATTCCCAGGACGGATGCACCGTGCCGGCCTTGTGGCCGATGAAGACGGCGAAGAAGCCGAGGACGCAGAACAGGAGCAGGATCGCGTACTCGATCGCCGCGATCACCACCTGGAAGCGAGCCGCGACCTTGATGCCGATGACGGCCATCGCGGTGATGGCGCCGCCGAGCAGGGTGACCGACAGCACCTCTCCCCACTGGCTGGAGACGTCGAGGCCAAGGAGCGACATCACGGAGGGACCGATGGGGAGGATGTCGCTGACCGTCCCGAGCCCGTAGCCGGCGAGCATGATCCAGCCGACCATGAAGCCGAGATAGGGGCTGATCGCCCGGCCGACCCAGACGTAGGACGCACCGCAGCTCTGGTCCCACAGGTTGAGGCGGTGGTACGCGAACGCGATCGCAAGCATCGGCAGGGCGGTGATGAGGATCGCGGCGCCGCCGCCGTAGGCGCCTGCGGCGATCAGCGCCGCGATCGAGACGGCGGTGGCCTGGCCGGGGGCAGAGGACGCAACCGACGTGACGATGCTCTGGAAGAGGCTGATCGAGCCCACCGCGAGGTCGTGGGACGGATCCCCGGCTTGCTTCGACGGCTGCCTTGCGACTACGGCACTGGCTGAGGTCTCCAACGGTTCCTCTCTACGCGCTAATGGTTCCGATCGAGGGCCAATCGTACATTTACTCGCCGAAGAGTCAACGGGGGTTTGCGCGCGGCGCGTCGATCTCGCCCGCGTGCTCGAGCTCGAGCTCGGTCAGGCACGCGTCGACGATCTCGATCATCCGCTCGCACTCCTCGCGGGTGATCACCAGCGGCGGGGCGAGGTGGAGGACGTCCCAGACGCGGGTGATCATCCCGCGCTCCTGCGTCCGCAGCCCGAGCTGCTTGATGAACGGGTGGGCGACACCCCACGCCTCTCGCGTCTCCTTGCTCTTGACCAGGTCGATCGCGCAGAGGAGGCCCAGGCCGCCGCGGACGTCGCCGACGGTCGGATGGGAGCGCAGACCCTGGGCGAGCTCGAACAGATAGACGCCCATCTGAGCCGAGCGCTCGACCAAGCCCTCCCGCTCGATGATCTCGATGTTCTTGCTCGCCGCGGCGGCCGCCACCGCGTTCCCCCCGAAGGTGAGCAGGTGGTTGATCGCGTTCCCGTGCTCGCGGAAGGGCTCGAACACCGCGTCGCGCACAGCGACCGCCCCGACCGGCGCGTACCCGCTGGAGATGCCCTTGGCCATCGTCATGATGTCCGGAACGACCCCGTAGTGCTCGGCGGCGAACATCGTGCCCGTCCGCCCGTAGCCGGTGATCACCTCGTCCATGATCAGCAGGACGCCGTAGCGATCGCAGATCTCGCGCAGCATCTGCCAGTAGATCGGGCTCGGCAGGTGGGTGCCGTTGGCCGCGGAGATCGGCTCGCCGATCACCGCGGCCACATGCTCGGGGCCCTGCACCAGGATCTCCTGCTCGACGAACCGCGCGCACATGACGTCACCGGCCTCGCCCTCGAGGCCGAAATCGTTGCGGTAGCGGTTCGGAGACGGGACGCGCGATACGCCGGCCATGAAGGGACCGAAGTACTTCTCGCTCTGACTGCTGGTCAGGCTCGCGGCGCCGAAGGTCGTCCCGTGGTAGGAGCCGCGCCGGCAGATGATCTTGTACCGCTTGGGATATCCCCGGAGGACCTGAGCCTGCTTGGCGATCTTCATCGCGGACTCCACGGCCTCGGACCCGCCGGAGACGAAGAAGATCCGATTCAGATCACCCGGCGTGAGCGAAGCGATCTTCTCGGCCAGCCCCGCCGTGGCGGGGTTGGTGGAGTTCGAGGCCGCGGTGTAGGCGATCTGCGCCGCCTGGCGCGCCATCGCCTCGCCGATCTCCGCGCGCCCGTGGCCGACATTGACGAGGAAGAGACCCGCAAGCGCGTCGATGTACCGCCGGCCCTGAGCGTCCGTCAGCGTCGAAGCTGCGCCGGAGACGAACACGCGCAACCCGCGCTCGGTGAACTCGTCCCACTCGATGTCATTGCTGTGCGGCCAGAGATGCTCGACGACTGAGCGCTCCAGCGCATCCGCTGCTCCGAGGCTCTCCGCGCGTCCCGTCATGAGGTCTCTCCGATCCGTGCCGACAACCGGGAGGCCCTCAAAAGCTCTTTGGCCTCCACTTGAGGCCTTTACCCTACTATGGACCAACCTCTTCGCGCCCCAGAGCGGCAGACTCAGCTGTCATACACCCAGAACGAAAGAAGCGCTCCCATTTCTGGAAACGCTTCTGTCAACTGTTCCGATGGAGACGGCGGGAATTGAACCCGCGTCCGCAGTCGCGCAAAAGGCGGCGTCTACGAGCGTATCCGGCGCTCTATATCTCGCTCATCACTCGCCACGCCGGCGGGGTTGTGACTCGCCAGTCCGCTTGAATGTCCCCCTCTTCGGCGCGGACGGGCCTCCGAGGGGTGAGCCTGCTTCTGACTCGGCACTGATCCCGGCGCAGGCTCCGGGGGCCAAGCCGCTACTTAGTTTCGGCTAAGCAGCGAGAGCGAAGGCGTGAGCCTTCTCATTATGCGTGTTCGCACTTATGGTTTTGCTGGGGTTTTACGAGGCCTCCAGCACCTCGGCTCGCAACCGCCCCCACGAACCGACCGCGTCGAAGCCTGTCGTCCCCAGGGGCATCTGTGTACGTACCTATTGTAGTGCGCGGCCAAGCGAACGAGACGGGGGAAACGTGGAGAGCTTCGACGTGGTGGTGGTCGGCGGAGGGCCCGGCGGCGAGGTGGCGGCGGGGCGGCTCGCCTCGGCCGGCCTCGAGGTGGCGCTGGTCGAGGACGACCTCGTCGGCGGCGAGTGCTCCTTCTACGCCTGCATGCCCTCGAAGGCGCTGCTGCGCCCGCAGGAGGTGCTGCGCGAGATCCGCCGCATCCCCGGCGCGGCCGAGGCCGTCACGCGCGAGCTCGACGTCCAGGCCGTGCTCGATCGCCGCGACGAGATCATCCACGACCTCGACGACTCCTCGATGCTGCCGTGGCTCGAGGACAGGGGCATCAAGCTCTTCCGCGGTCACGGGGTGCTCGTGGGCGACAAGCGCGTGGACGTGGGCGACACGCAGCTCGAGGCGGGGAAGGCCGTGGTCCTCGCCGGCGGCACGGCGGCCTCCCTGCCGCCGATCGAAGGGCTGAAGGAGGCCGCGCCGTGGACCAGCCGCGAGGCGACGACCGCCAAGCAGGTCCCCGCCACGGTCGTGATCCTCGGCGGCGGCGTCGTCGGCTCCGAGCTCTCGCAGGCCTACCAGTCGCTCGGCGCGCAGGTGACGCTGATCGAGGGCGAGCGGCGGCTGCTGCCGATGGAGGAGGAGTTCGCGTGCGAGCAGGTCACCGATGCGCTCCAGGAGCTGGGCGTCGAGGTGCGCACGAGCCGCAAGGCCACGAAGGTCGCGCGCGACGGCGACCGGATCGTCGTGACGATGGACGACGGTTCGACCGCCGAGGGGGACCAGGTCGTCGCGGCGCTCGCGCGCGCGCTGCGCACCGACGACCTCGGGCTCGAGAGCGTCGGCCTCGAGGGCGGTGGCTCGATCGAGGTCGACGAGAACATGCAGGTCCCGGGCCACGACTGGCTATACGCCATCGGCGACGTCAACGGGCGCGTCCTGCTGACCCACATGGCCAAGTACCAGGCGCGCCTCGCCTGCGAGCACATCCTCGGCAACCCGTCCGCGGCCGAGCACGGCGCCGACGACCGGCAGTCCCCGCGGGTCGTGTTCACCGACCCGCAGGTCGCCGCCGTCGGCCACACGGAGAAGACCGCGCGCGACGCCGGCCTCGACGTCCACGTGCTCGAGGTGGGCACCTCGGCCAACGCCGGCGGCTCCTACTACGGCCGGAACGCGCCCGGCACCTCGCGCCTGCTCGTCGACAAGGAGTCCGACCTGATCGTGGGCGCCACGATCACCGGCGCCGACGTGGCCGACTTCATCCACGCCGCCACCATCGCGATCGTGGGCGAGGTGCCGATGGGCCGGCTGTGGCACGCGACGCCGTCCTTCCCCACCCGCAGCGAGATCTGGCTCAACCTGATGGCCAAGTGGGAGAAGGCGAAGGGCTAGGGGGCCAGCAGCTCGATCCGGTTGCCCCACGGGTCGCTGGTGAAGAAGCGCCGGCGGCCCGGGATGCGGTCGTCCCACTCCACGGACGCGCCCGCGGCGACCTGCACGTGGTCGAGTCCGTCGATGCCCATGCGCCCCATTAACGCAAAAGCGACGCGAAGGGAGCCACTCGAGGAGCCCTCCGATCGATCTGCCGAAGCATTCCGATCCTCAGGGCGGCGGGCCTTTCGTCCTCAAGCCTCGCTCTCTGTGGCTGCGACCTTCGCGTCGATCGAGAACCTAGAAAACGACCCTGGCGAGGTCAAGGCCCGCCATGCCGGAGTTCCCGCAAGCTGCGGCCAAATCAAGCGCTTAGATACCGCTGCCACACTGATCGATGAGTTGGACCCGCAGACCCAGTGGACCCCTCCGGCGCCTCCCGCGCCGCTGACCGAGCCGGCCGGCACGGCGGCTCCACCGCGCCCGCCCTACGAGCAGCCGCGGCGCGGCATGCGCGAGCGCTTCTTCGGCCCCCTGATCGTCGTCGGCGCGCTGCTGCTGAAGTTCGGCAAGGTCGCCCTGCTGTTCGCGACCAAGGCGAAGTTCCTCGCGACATCCGCCTCGATGCTCGTGTCGGTCGCGGCGTACGCGCTGATCTGGGGCTGGAAGTTCGGGGTCGGCTTCGTGGCGCTGCTGTTCATCCACGAGATGGGCCACTACATCCAGCTGCGCCGCGAGGGCGTCAAGCCGAGCGGGATGCTCTTCATCCCGTTCCTCGGCGCCGTGGTGGGCGCGCGCTCGCTGGGCGGTTCCGCGCTCGCCGAGGCGCGTGTCGGCCTGGCCGGCCCGATCCTCGGCACCATCGGCTGCCTCGTGCCCGCCGGGATCTACCTCGCCACCGGGGAGGAGTTCTGGAAGGCGCTCGCGTTCACCGGCTTCTTCCTCAACCTCTTCAACCTGCTGCCGGTCGTCCCGCTCGACGGCGGCCGCGCGATGGCGGCGATGGCGCCGTGGATGTGGTTCGTCGGCTTCGCCGCGATCGTCGCGCTCGTGTTCATCGCGCCGAACCCGATCCTGATCCTGATCCTCGTCTTCGGCGGGCTGGAGACCTACCGTCGCTGGAAGCAGCGCAAGTCCGGGGAGGAGGGCAACGCGGCCTACTACCGCGTCAAGCCGATCCACCGGCTCGCGGTCGCCGCGGTCTACGTGGGGCTGCTGATCGTGCTCGGCGTCGGGATGGACCTGACGCATCTCGAGCGCACGCTCAGCGACGCGTAGCCCGGTCCATCTCCCGCTTGAGCTCGCGCTCCTTGATCGCGCGCCGCTTGTCGCCGACGTCCTTGCCCTTGGCGAGCGCGATCTCGACCTTGGCGTGCGACGCCTTGAAGTAGAGCCGCGTCGGGATGATCGTCAGGCCCTTCTCGCGCGTCTTGCCGATCAGCCGCTCGATCTCGCGCTTGTGCATGAGCAGCTTGCGCGGGCGCTCCGGCTCGTGGTTCTCCGTCGTGGCGGGCGGATACGGCGCGATGTGGACGTTGTAGAGCCAGACCTCGCCGTCCCGGATCGCCGCGTAGCCGTCCTTGAGCTGCGCCTTGCCGTCGCGCAGCGACTTGACCTCCGACCCCTGCAGGACCAGGCCCGCCTCCCACTTCTCGAGCAGGTGGTAGCGGTAGGACGCGGGCTTGTTGCGGGCGATGTCAGCCATCGGCTCCTAACTGTACGGGCGACAGATCCACACGCCCGCGCGCCGCGTCGACGCGCTCGACCTGCACGGTCACGGGGTCGCCGAGTCGCAGCGCCGTCCCCGACTGCGCGCCGACGAGCATCGTCTCGTGCTCGTCGAGCTCCCACCAGTCGCCGCGCAGCTTCCGCACCGGCAGCATCCCCTCGTGGCCCTCGCCGAAGGCCACGAAGGCGCCGGCGCCGATGAGGCCGATGACCTCGCCGGGCCACTCGGTCTGCCAGCCGCGCTTGAAGAGCTCGGCCTCGAGCAGGAAGCAGCGGGCGACGTCGTCGGCGGCGCGCTCGATCGACATCGCGTCGCGCTCGCGCTTGGAGGTCCAGTCGGCGGTCTCCTCCATCCGCGACGCTGCCGGCGGGTCCTCGCCGCCGCCGACCGCGGCGAGCAGCGCGCGGTGACAGACGAGGTCGGGATAGCGGCGGATCGGCGAGGTGAAGTGGCAGTAGCGGTGCGAGCGCAGCCCGGCGTGGCCCTTGTTGACGGGCGAGTAGCGCGCCTGCTTGAGCGAGCGCAGCACGAGCGAGGTGAGGGCGGCGCGCCCGCGGCCGGTGCGGCGGACATGGGCGTCGACCATGCGCGAGATCTCCCCCACCAGCTCGCCCGCCTGCTGCGGCGACAGCTGGGGCGGCAGCGGGGGCGTCGGCACGTCGAGCGAGGCGAGCTGGTCGACCAGCCGCTCGACGCGCGCCGGCTCGGGCTGCTCGTGGATGCGGTAGAGCGCGGCCAGCTTGCGCGTCTCGAGCAGCGCCTCGACCGCCTCGTTCGCCGCGATCATCAGGTGCTCGATCACGCGATGGGACTCGGTCTGCTCCGTCGGCACGAGCCCGGTCACGTGGCCCTCGTGGGAGAAGTCGAACTCGGGCTCGACCGACTCGATCGCGAGCGCGCCGCGGGCCTGGCGCTCGGCGTCCAGCGCGGCGGCCGCCGCCCGCGCCGCCTCGAGCGGCCCCGCCCACAGCTCCTCCGCGCGCTCCGCCCCGGCGAAGATGCGGTCGACCTGCGGGTAGTCGAGCCGCGCGTCCGAGCGGATGGTCGAGCGCGTGAAGGCCGAGCGGCGGACCTTCGCGCCCTCGAGCTCCAGCTCGACCGTGACCGCGAGCCGGTCCTGGCCGAGCACGAGCGAGCAGGCCTGGTTGGAGAGCGCCTCGGGCAGCATCGGCTCGACCTTGCCCGGGACGTAGACGCTCGTGCCACGGCGGTAGGCCTCGCGGTCGACGAGGGAGCCGGGCGTCACGTGCGCGGAGACGTCGGCGATGTGGACCCAGACGCGGATCGCGTCGTCCTCGAGCCGCTCGGCCGAGATCGCGTCGTCGAAGTCGCGCGCGGTCGGCGGGTCGATCGTGAAGGTCGGGAGGTCGCGCAGGTCGCGGCGGGGGCCCGTGTCACCGTGCGGCGGCTGCTCGGCGGCCTTGCGCGCGGCGCGCTCGACGGCGGGGTCGAAGCGGCGGCGCAGCCCGCGGTCGAGCATCAGCGCCTCGAGCACGTCGCGCGCGTTGTCGGGGCGCCCGAGCCGGCGCGCCACCTTGCCGTGCCCGCCGCGCGAGCCCATCGGGGTCACGAGCACGAGGTCGCCCGCGCGCACCTCGCGCGGTGGCTTGTCGAGGTTGATGCGGCGCCCGCGCGCGAAGAACGGCGTCGCCGTGAAGAACCGCCCGCGCTTCTCGAGGACCGCGACGACCGGGTGCGCCGCGCTCACGCGTGCCCGCGCGCGACCGTCTTGACGGCGACGTCCAGCGCTTCGTCGCGCTTGGTCTTCTTGTTGTCCGTCGCCGCGACGTCGGGCGTGATGCCCGCGCCCTTCTTGGGGCCGCCGCCGCCGAGGTTCTTGCCGCTGGGGGTGAAGTACTCGCCGACCGTGATGTCCAGCGCGCCGCCGTTGGAGAGCTGCTTGATCTCCTGGAAGACGCCCTTGCCGAACGTGCGGGTCCCGACCACGGTGGCGCGGTTGCGGTCCTTCAGCGCGCCGGTCACGATCTCCGAGGCGGACGCGGACTCGCCGTTGACGAGCACCGCGACCGGGATCTTCGTGCTGATGGCGCCGCCCGTCGCCTCGAACACGCGCTCGGGCCGCGAGCGGCCGCGCGTCGTGACGATCTTTCCCTCGGGGATGAAGATCGAGGAGATCAGCACCGCCTCGTTGAGGAGGCCGCCGCCGTTGTCGCGCAGATCCAGGACGACCGCCTTGGCGCCCTTGCCGACCAGTCCGCGCACCGCCTTGCCGACCTCACCGTGGGCGCCGGACGTGAAGCTCGTGAGCTTGACGTAGGCGACCTTCTCACTGCCCGAGTGCGTCATCCGCGACGCGACCACCGGGACGTCGACGTGCGCGCGCTTGAGCCTGACGTCGCGCGGCTTCTCCTTCCCGGTGACGAGGGTCAGCGTCACCGCCGTGCCGGCGCGGCCCTTGATGCGGGTGGTGGCCTGCTCGGAGGACGCGCCCCGCAGCGTGTTCCCGTTGACCGCGGTGATCTCGTCACCCGGCTTCAACCCGCCCTTGGCCGCGGGCGAGCCCTTGAACACGGTCAGCACGCGCAGGCCGCGCGGCACCTCCTCGACGTTCATGCCGACGCCCTCGAAGGCGCCCTGGGTGGCCTCGTTGAACGACCGGTAGGCCTTCGGGTCGAAGTAGTTCGAGAAACGGTCGTTGAGCGAGGCGACGGCGGAGCCGAGCGCCTTGTTGAGCAGCTGGTTGCGATCGACCTTGCGGTAGTAGTCCTTCTCGATCACGTCGACCGCCTCGTGGTAGAGCGCCGCGTCGCCGTCGGAGACCAGCGCGCCGCGAACCGGGCTCGGGAGCCATTCGGGGTGGCCGCCCAGCCAGATGCCCGCCGCCAGCAGCAGCAGCACGAGCACCGCGCCGAGCGGCATGGCGACCCGCCGCCGCAGGCGACGACGGCGCCGCCGCGGATTGCGCGGGCGCAGCCGCGGTTCTGGTGAATCCACGTGCAACACGGTACTGCGGGGGATTCTGCGCTCTCTAAGCCTGGATCTCAGCGCTCAGACGCGCAGGAAGCGGCGCAGCGACAGGCCGGAGCCGATCGCCGAGACCCCGACCGAGGCGCCGAGCAGCACGGCGATCAGCAGGCCGAAGTTGATCGTGTCCGGCGCGGCGATCAGCGCGAACTGCGCCGCCAGCGGGTCGACGAGCGCGATCTTGACCACGCCGAGCAGCAGGATCGCCATCACGCCGCCGATCGCGCCGACCAGCACGCCCTCGAGCACGAACGGCCAGCGGATGAACCAGTCGGTCGCGCCCACCAGCTTCATCACCTCGACCTCGCGGCGGCGCGCGTAGAGCGAGAGCCGGATCGTGTTGGCGATCAGCAGGATCGAGGCGACGCACAGCAGGACGGCGAGCAGCGCCATCGTGATCTTCACGACGCGCGTGGCGGAGAGGATCTTGTTCGTGTCCTCCTCGCGGTTGCGCACCTCGTCGATGGCGGGGTCGATCACCGTCCGCCCGCCCGACGGCGACAGCGGCGCCAGGGCATTGCGGATCTTGGTGATGTTGTCCGGCTTGTCCGGATAGACGCGGAAGGTGTCGGGCAGCGGGTTGGCGCCGAGCAGGTCGTAGTACTCGCCCCGGCCGGCCTTGCGCTCGGCGGCGATCGCCTGCTCCTTCGGGATGTACTGCACCCGCGCGACGTGCGGCGTCTCGTTCTCGATGATGCCCCTGACACGCGCGACCTCGGCCGTGCTGACCCGCGGCTGGAGGTAGACGTCGGCGATCACGCGCGAGCGGACCTCGTTGGCCGCGCCGGTGGTCGCCTGGACGACGGGGATGAACACGCCGAGGACGAGCACCGTGACGAGCACGGTCGCCATCGCGGCGAACGACGGCACGGCGTTCTTGGTGAGCGCCCGCACCGCCTCGTGGAAGAAGAAGCCGATCCTCACGTCGAGTAGGCCCCGGTGGCCTCGTCGCGGATCACATGGCCGCCCGACAGCTCGATCACGCGCCGGCGCATGCGGTCGACCATCTGCTTGTCGTGCGTGGCGACGATCACCGTCGTGCCCGTGCGGTTGATGCGGTAGAGCAGCTGCATGATCCCGATCGAGGTCTCGGGGTCGA
>JBDTMF010000002.1:0-58434 GCA_039934455.1 Solirubrobacteraceae bacterium | reverse complement strand
TGGGGCGCGGGAACGCGGGCGGCTGGGCTCCCGGCGGCGGGGTGCCGTTGGTGGGAGAGGCCGCGGCGGGCGCGGGCTGCTCAGCGGGCTCGTCGGCCTCGGCTTCGGCGTCCTCCGCCTCGTCGCGCCCGTCCTCGTCGTCGCGCTCGGCGTCCTCGGGCTCGTCGGCGTCCTCCGCGACGGGAGCGGCGACCGCCGCGGGCGCGACCGCGGAGACGGGCCGCTTGCCGTCGGCCGTGACCGGGCCCTCGACCGCGGGCTCCTCGTCGTCCGGCCCGCCCTCCGGGCGCTCGGCCACCGCCGTGGCGGCGGCGACCGGCACGGCCGGGCTCACGGTGCCGGAACGGCCTCCGGCGGCGGTGGCGGCGACGGGCTGCGCGGCCGGGCCCTGCTGAGCGGGGGCGGCCGCAGGACGCCGGCGGGCGGCGTCGGCGGCGGCCAGCGCGGCCTCCTCGACCTCGCGGGCGCGCTCCGGCGCGCGGCCTGCCCACTCGCGCAGGCGCTTGACTTCGCGAGCCTGCGCGAAGTAGAGGAGCGAGAGTATGGCCAGACCGAAGAAGGCGGCGATGCCGACGTACGAGCCGTACTTCTCGATCTGGCCCTGAAGCGAGAGCGCGAGGAGGACCATGAAAGCCGAGGCAGCAGTCTAGGCGGTGGCCCCGTCGGCTTGGTCAGCCGCGGGCGACGAGGTCAGGACGACGGGCTCCTCGGGCTCGAGCCGCAGGCTCGCGAGCTGGGCCACGACGGAGGCGAGCCCGGCCGGATCGCCCTCGAGCGCGAGCAGGCCGATGCGGTCGAAGGTCTCCTCCACCCAGGCGGGGTCGATGCGCGGCCGGTCGGCCCTGAGGATCCGCTGGGCGGGGGTCGGCTGCGGCCGCTCGTAGGGGTTGAAGAGCTCCTCGTGGAGCTTCTCGCCGGCCCGCCGGCCGACGATCTCGATCGCGATGTCGCGGCCGGGCTGCAGGCCCGAGAGGCGGATCATGTCCTTCGCCAGCTCGAGGATCGAGACCGCCTCGCCCATCTCGAGGACGAACACCTCGCCGCCAGAGGCCAGCGAGCCGGCCCGGATCACGAGCTGCACGGCCTCCGGGATCGTCATGAAGTAGCGCGTCATGGACGGGTCGGTGACCGTGACCGGCCCGCCGGCAGCGATCTGGCGCCGGAAGATCGGCACCACGGAGCCCGAGGAGCCGAGCACGTTGCCGAAGCGGACGCTGGCGAACTGCGTGTCGGGGAAGCGCGTGTCGCCCGCCTCGACGGCCCACTCGGCGAGCGCCTTGGAGGCGCCCATCACCGTGGCCGGCTCGACGGCCTTGTCGGTCGAGACGAGGATGAACGTGCTCACGCCGGAGTCGCCCGCGACCCGCACCATCACCCGCGCCGCGAGCGAGTTGTTGCGCACCGCCTCGACCGGGTTGCTCTCCATCAGGCCGACGTGCTTGTAGGCGGCGGCGTGGAAGACGACGGCGGGGCGGTGCTCGGCGAAGACCTCGCGCATCCGCTCCTCCTCCTTGCAGTCCGCCAGGACGGAGACCGTATTGAGCGCGTGGCGGTCCTCCACGAGCTCGCGCTGGATCTCGAACAGGTTGTCCTCGGCGTGGTCCAGCAGGATCAGCCGGCTCGGGCCCACGCGCGCGATCTGGCGGCACAGCTCCGAGCCGATCGAGCCGCCGGCACCGGTGACGAGGACGCAGCGGCCGGTCAGGTAGCCGCCCACGCGCTCGATGTCCATCCGCACCGGGTCGCGACCGAGGACGTCCTCGACCTTGACCTCGCGCACCTGGCGCATCAGCCGGCCGCCGGTCTGCAGCAGCTCGAACACGGTCGGCATCGTCCGCACCGGCACGCCCCGCTCGCGGCACGCGGCGACGACCCGGCCGCGCACGGTGCCCGGTGCCGACGGGATCGCGATCAGGACCTCCTGCGGCTCGACGTCGTCGAGCACCCGCCCCAGCGTCGCCGTCGTGCCGAGCACCTCCAGCCCGCGGTCGATGCGCGCGCCCTGCTTGCGCGGGTCGTCGTCGACGAAGCCGACGGGCCGGTAGCCGAGCTCCGGGTTGCGCATGAGCTCGCGCAGCAGCAGCCGCCCGCCGTCCCCCGCGCCGACGATGAGGACGCTGCGCGCGTCCTTGCGCAGCCGCGAGCCGCGCAGCGGCCGCTCGTAGGCGGCGTGCACGATGAAGCGCGCGCCGCCGAGGAACACGAGCAGCAGCAGCCCGTAGAGGACGAGCACCCCCGTCGGGATGTTCACCGAGACGAAACCGCGCGGCGGCGCGAACAGCAGCTTCGGCTGCACCACCACGACGTAGGCGACGAGCGCGAGCACGCAGGCGAGCGCCGCCTGCGCGATCCGCAGGTACTCGCTCTGCGACGAGTAGCGCATCCAGTGCCGGTAGACGCCGAACAGCGCGAGGATCGCGACGCTGCCGATGACCGCGAACCCGAGGGTGCGCACGAACAGGTCGTGGTAGAGGTCGGGCACGCCTCCGTCGAAGCGGAGGCGGTAGGCGAGGAAGTAGGCCAGCGCGACCAGCCCGGCGTCCAGCGCGACCTGCGGGGCGGAGTGGCGATGGACGGGAAAGGCCGCGGTGCTGAACCGGCGCCGCATCTAGCGGATTCTATTCGGCGCCACGGCGTGCGCGGCCTGCGCCACCTCGGCCACCTGCTCGGGGGTGAGCACCGGGCTCATCGGGATCGCGAGATGGGTGCGCGCGAGATCGTCCGTGACGGGCAGGTCGAGCCCGCCGGCGGCGTACTCGCGCATGGCGGGCTGGCGGTGGGCCGGCACGCGGTAGTAGGCCTTGTGCCCGACGTCCGCCGCCTGCAGCGCGGCGGCGAGCTCGTCGGGCTGCGGGTGGCGCACGACGTAGAGGTGCCAGGCGGGGGTACACCCCTCGGCCGGCTGCGGCAGCCTGCAGACCTCGCCCAGGCTCGACGCCTCGTAGGCCGCGGCGGCCGCGCGGCGGCCGTCGCACCAGCGGTCGAGGTGCGGGAGGGTGAGCCGCAGCAGCGCAGCCTGCATCGCGTCGAGGCGCGAGTTGTAGCCCACGAGCTCGAAGCTCTCCTTGTCGCGCGACCCGTGGAAGCGCAGCATCCGCACGCGCTCGGCGAGCGCGGCGTCGCTCGTCACGACGGCGCCGCCGTCTCCGAACGCGCCGAGGTTCTTGGAGGGGTAGAACGAGAAGGTCGCGATCGTGCCGAGCGACCCGGCGCGCCGCCCGCCGGTCGCGAGCGCGCCTGCCGCCTGCGCCGCGTCCTCGACCACCGGCACGCCGAGCGCCTCGATCTCCGCGACCGGCGCGACGTTGCCGAACAGGTGCACGACGATCACCGCCTTCGTGCGCGGAGTCATGACGGCCTGCACCGTCTCTGGCGTGACGCAGAACGTCTCGGGATCGACGTCGCAGAACACGGGCCGAGCGCCGGTCGGCGGGATCGCCTCGGCCGACGCGTAGAACGTGAAGGAGGGCACGATCACCTCGTCGCCGGGGCCGACGCCGAGGGCGCGCAGCGCCACCGTCAGCGCGTCCGTGCCGTTGGCCACGCCGATCGCGTGGCGCGCTCCGAGCGACGCCGCGAACTCGCTCTCGAACGCCGCGACCTCCGGACCGAGGATGTAGGGCCCGTTGTCGAATACCTCGGTGAGCTTCGCCACGAGCGCGTCGCGGAGGGGCGCCAGTGGCGTATCGGTGTCGAACAGGGGTACGGACATTGAAGGCGAACAGCCTAATCACCGATACTGTCCGGAACCGATGTTCACCTCCCAATCTCTGCGCTCCGTGGTACGCCCGGGTGACCTCGCGGTCCGCGAGCAGCGCCTCGACGACGTGGTGCATCAGATGGATCTCAAGGGCTCGGTCGCCGACGCCAACGCGCCCGAGCTCGAGCGCCGCATCGGCGCCGCGCTGGCCGGCGGCGTGCGCTGGCTGATCGTGGATCTCGGCGAGGCCAACCCGGTCGGCGACGCGGCGCTGCGGGCGCTGTCGGAGGCCGTGACCGAGCTGCGCTCGCGCCGCGGCGAGCTGATCCTCGCGGGCGCGCCGCCCGACGTCGGGCCGCGCCTCAACGCCTACGAGGTCTCTCAGCGTCCCGCCCTGGCCGCCAACGTGGACCAGGCGATCATGATCCTCAAGATGCTGCGGCCCAAGACCGCCGTCAACCGCCCGACGCCGCGCGCCAAGCAGCGCATCTCGTCGCTGACGCTGCCGCGCATCGAGCCTCGCGGCAGCGGCTGAGTTTCACAGCCGGTCGCTAGCCTCACGGCCGCGTGTTCCCCGCCGCCTCCCTGACCGACCCGATCGTGCAGTTCGCCGTCGACGTGATCGACAAGCTCGGACTGCCAGGGATCTTCGCGCTGATGGTCGCCGAGAGCGCGTGCATCCCGTTCCCGTCCGAGGCGACGTTCCTGTTCGCGGGCTTCAACGTCGCCAACGGCGAGTACTCGCTGCTCGCGGTCGTGGCCGTGGGGACGTTCGCCAACGTCGTCGGCTCCTGGATCGCCTACGCGGTCGGCTACTACGGCCGCGTCGACATCCTCGAGAAGTACGGCTCCAAGCTGCACATCAAGCCCTCGCACCTGCAGTGGGCCGACCGCTGGTTCGAGCGCTACGGCTCCGCGACGGTCTTCTTCTCGCGCATGCTGCCGGTGATCCGCACCTTCATCTCGCTCCCGGCGGGCGTGGCGCGGATGCCGTTCTGGCGCTTCACGCTGCTGACGACGCTCGGCTGCATCCCCTGGATCTTCATGCTCACGATCATCGGCAAGCAGGCCGGCGATCGCTGGGAGAGCTGGAAGGACTCCCTCCACTACGTCGACTACGCGATCGTCGCGTTGGTCGTCGCGGGCGTCGCGTACCTGCTGCTGCGCAACCGACGCGGCCGCAAGCAGCCTGAGGCGGCCGCTGAGCCGGCCGCCGATGCGCCGCACTGAGGTCGTCGCTCTCGGGCTGCTGCAGGGCCCGGCCGAGCTGCTCCCGATCTCCTCGTCGGGGCACGTCGCGGCGCTGCCGTGGCTGCTGGGCTGGGACCACGCCCGGCTCGACGGCGCGCGGCGCGACGAGGTCGAGGTGGCGCTGCACGCGGGCGGCGCGGTGGCGCTGCTGGTGGCGCTGCGGCGGGAGCTGATGGCGCTGCGGATCGACGTCGCCGTGCTCTCGCTGCTGCCGGCCGTGGCGCTCGCGTTCGCGGCGGAGCGCTGGATCGAGACGCGCCTCGGCGGCCCGCGGTCGCTCGCGGCCGGGCTGGTGGCGGGCTCGGCGGCGCTCGTGCTGGCCGACCGGGCGCCGCAGGAGCGCCGGGAGGAGGACGCCGGCCCGCGCGACGGACTGCTCCTCGGGCTCGCGCAGGCGTGCGCGCTCGTGCCGGGCGTCTCGCGCTCCGGCGCGACGCTGGCGGCGGCGCGCGCGCTCGGGTTCGCGCGGCCCGATGCCGTCCGGATCTCGCGCGGCATCGGCGTGCCCGTGCTGGCGGGGGCGGCCGCGCTCAAGGGGCTCCGCCTGATCCAGCGCCGCCCGGACCGCGAGGAGCTCGCGACGCTGGGCGCCGGTGCCGCCGCGGCGTGCCTCGCCACGCTCGCCTCGATGCCGCTCGCGCGCACGCTCGAGGGCGGGCGGCCGCTCGCGCCGTGGGCGGCCTACCGCTGCGTGCTCGCGGGCGTCCTGCTCGTACGCGAGAATCGGGAGCGATGAGCGGCGCCTACGCGCAATCCGGGGTGGACACTGGAGCGGCCGACCGCGGCGTCGCCGCGCTCGTCGCGGTGCTGCGGTCGATCGACACCGGCCGCGCCTCGCGCTCCGTGCTGCCCTCGGGGCACTACGCGGCGGTGCTCGAGGTCGCCCCCAACCTCGGGATCGCGGTCGGCACGGACGGCGTGGGGTCGAAGCTGATCGTGGCCGAGCAGGCCGGGCGCTACGACACCGTCGGGATCGACTGCGTCGCGATGAACGTCAACGACATCATCTGCGTCGGGGCCGAGCCGATCGCGCTCCTCGACTACCTGGCCGTCGAGCAGGTCGAGCCCGAGGTCATGGAGGCGATCGGGATCGGGCTCAAGGCGGGGGCCGAGGCCGCCGGGGTCGAGATCCCGGGCGGCGAGGTCGCCGTGCTGCCGGACCTGATCCGCGGCCATCCCTCACCCCACGGCTTCGACCTGACGGCCGCCTGCTTCGGCTGCGTGGCGCTGGACCGGCTCGTGACCGGCTCGACCATTCAGCCGGGCGACGCGCTGATCGGCCTCCCCTCCTCGGGCCTGCACTCCAACGGCTTTTCGCTCGCCCGTACGGCGCTCGGGCCGCTCTCGCTCGACGCCCAGCCTGCAGAGCTCGAGGGCGCCACCGTCGCGGACGTGCTGCTCGAGCCGACGGTGATCTACGTCCGCGCCGTGCTCGAGCTGCTGCGCTCGGAGCTCGACGTGCGCGGCCTCGCGCACATTACGGGCGGCGGGGTGCTGAACCTGCTGCGGCTGCATGCCGACGTCGGCTTCCGGATCGACGACCCGCTGCCGATCCCGCCGGTGTTCGGGCTGGTCCAGGCGCTCGGCGACGTGCCCGACGCGGAGATGTGGGAGGTCTTCAACATGGGCTGCGGCTTCTGCGTCGTCGTGCCTGACGCGGAGGCCGACGCCGCCGTGGCGCTGCTCGCGGCCCACCACCCGGGCACCGCGCGCATCGGCACCGTGACGGCCGAGAAGGATCGCGTCGGCGTGCCCCCTCTCGGCCTGACCTTCGCGGGCTAGCTCGTCTCGTCCTCGACCTCGGGCGAGCCCTCGCCCGTCGCGTCGGTGTCGTCCTCGAGCTCCTCGCCGGTGCCGGCGCCGGGCACGGACTGGTCGCGCTTCTTGGCGTCCCAGTCGTCCTTCGCCGCGCGGATGCTGTCGTCGAGGTCGTCCTGCTGCTTCTCCATGTCGGCGAGCTCGTACTCGAGCTCCTGCGCGCGTTCATCGTGGCCTTCCATCAACCCTCCTCTCGCCCTGCGGGCTCGACGTCGGCTCGCAAGCTCGCCTGAGCGGCATCTTCCGCCTCGCCGCGCTCGGTGAGCTTCTCTTCCAGGTACGACGCGCGCTCGGCGCGGCGCTCGTGCTGCTCGGTCTCCGGCTCGTCGCTCGCGGCCTTGGCCCGTGCGTGCTCGTCGCGCTCGCGCTGGAGCTGCTCGATGCGCATGCCCTCGGTCGTCGGATCCGGCATTGCCGCGAGCGTATCGCTCCGGTGTCCCACGAGGCGGAGCTCGTTGACCACCGCGCCGGCGAGGATGATCAGCGCCAGCAGGTAGAACCACAGCAGCACGATCAGGATGAACACCAGCGTCGTGCGCAGGCCGCCGAAGGTCGAGACGTTGGTGAGGTAGAACGGGAACCCGTAGTCGATGCAGAAGATCGCGACGGTCGCCCCGAGCGCGCCCGGCCACACGCCGAGCCACGCGACCGGCGTGTTCGGCACCGTGCGGTAGATCGTCGCGAGCGCGGCGAAGTTGATGACGAACCCGGCGCCGAGGCTGATCGCCCACAGCGCCTCGCGGCCCGACAGGCCGAAGGGCAGGTCGGCACTGCGCGAGAACAGCAGCGACTGCACGGTCGGGATGGCGACCGTGGCGGCGAAGAACAGCAGGACGAGGCCGAGCATGCCGAGGCCGAAGAGCTTCTGGCGCACCCAGGAGCGGCACGGGACGCCGTAGATGCGGCAGAACGCGGTATCGAGCGCTCCCCAGAACGACGTGGCGACCCAGAGGCTGGCGATGAAGGCGACGATGCCGACGGTCGTCGACGAGCCTCGGATCTCGCGCAGCGCGCGTGACAGCGTCGTCGCGGTGGCGCTCGGGAAGAGCTTCTGCAGGTCGGCCAGGACCGAGATCTCGAGCTGCGGCGAGGCGAGCACCTGCCCGGCGACGAAGAGCGCGATCAGCGCGACGGGGAAGATCGACAGCAGGAGGCTGTAGGCGACCATCCCGGCGAGGCCGGTGAGGTTGTCCGTGTAGGCCTTCACGTAGAAGTGCTTCAGGCCGTTCCCGATCCGCCGCATCCGCTACAGCATGCCCGGCGTGGCGCCGGTTGTCGCGTGGCTCGCGCCGGGTACCGTTCGGGGTCAGTCCCGCCGAATCGCCCGACAAGGAGCAACCAGAAACCATGGCCCGATCCTCATTCCGCCGCTTCCTGTTGGTCGGCGGCGCCCTCTGTGCGGCGGCCGCCGGCGCCTACGTCAAGCGCGAGCGCATGCGCGAGCTGCTCCCCGGCGGCTCGAGCGGCCCCGAGCCGTACAGTCCGCCCGCTCCCCCGGCCCAGTCCAACTACGACGCGTCCGGGCCGCCCGCGAACACCGCCACCCACGTGCCCGCGCCCGACCCCGTCGTGATGCCCGACCCGGCGCGCTCGGACCCGGTCGGGGAGCAGGCGATCCAGGCCGACGACCCGCAGGCCGTCGAGGCCGCCGTCGAGGCGGCCGCCGCGGATGCCGTGGCCGATGGCATCGGCGCGGTCGACGGGCCCGGCCAGGAGGGCGCACCCGAGCCGATCGACGAGGAGGCCGAGGAGCAGGCCGCGGCCGCCGAGGCCGCCGCGATCGGCGGGTCCCCCGGGCTCGAGTACGCCGGGTCCGAGATCGGCGTGCCGATCACGGAGGCCGAGCGCCCGCTCGCCGAGGCCGGCGAGGGGGTGGCCGAGGGCCAGGAGCAAGCCGAGGCGGAGCTCGAGGAGAACGCCACGGTCGGTGACGGGATGTCGGACGCGGAGCGCCAGATCGACGAGGCCATCGAGGCGGCGGGCAACCCGGCGCTCGGCGAGACGCCCGAAGCGGAACCGGACACGAGCGATCCGGAGGCCGACGGGTCCGACGACGATGACATCTCCGGCGGCGACTGGCAGACGTGGTCGGGAGGCGCGGTCAAGCCTCAGTAGCCGCCCGGAAACGCAGGCGGGACTCAAGGGGCGCAGCCAGCGGTCCGATGGAGTGGATGCCGGCCCTCCGATGTGGGCCGGTTCGCCCCCTCCACGCACGCGACCGCATCAAGGAGCGCTACCGATGTCCCGTCTCTTCCGTTTTCTCCTCCTGCTGGCCGGCGCCGGCGCCCTGGTCGCCGTCGCCCGCCACATGAGCCGCCGCAACCGCGAGCAGCAGCAGCCGTTCTTCGCGGACGCCCACAGGGCGCCCGCCCCTGCCCCCGTCGCGACCCCGCAGCCCGCGGTCGTCGTCGAGGAGCCCGTGGCCGACGCCCTCGTGGTCGAGGAGGCCTTCGTCGCCTGGGCGCCCGTCGTAGAGCCGATCGCGGTCGAGGAGGAGCCCGTCTCCGCCCCCGAGCCCGTCATGGAGCCCGTCGCGGTCGAGGAGCTCGTCTCCGCCCCCGAGCCCGTCATGGAGCCCGTCGCGGTCGAGGAGGACCCCGTCTCCGCCCCCGAGCCCGTCATGGAGCCCGTCGCCACCGAAGAGCCCGTCGCGGCGCCGGAGCCCGAGCCGTTCTACGCCGCCGAGCCCGTCGCGGCCGAGGACCCGGTGCTGTTCGCCGCGCCCGCCGTGGAGGCCGTCGTCGAGCCGGAGCCGGTCGCAGTGGAGGAGCCGGTCGCCGCGCCCGAGCCCGTCCTGTTCGAGGAGGAGCCGGCCATGGGGCCGCTTCCCGCCGAGGCTGAGTCCATGTCGGAGTTCCGCTCCGCGTGGCAGCCCGCCGAGGACCCGGCCCTGGAGTCGCTGGACGCCGGGGAGCCCCTCTCCGAGTTCCGCGCTGCGTGGGGCCCCGCCGAGGACGAGCCCGAGGAGCAGCCCTTCGTCGCGGAGGGGCAGCCCTTCGTCGCAGAGCAGCAGCCCGCCGAGGAGCCGTTCGTCGCCGAGCGCGCCGCGACGCCGTTCATGGTCGAGGAGCGCGCCGACGACGAGCCCGCCGAGGCGTGGTTCGTGGCCGACGTGCAGGAGCCCGTCGCGGAGCCGAAGGACGACCCCTCGCCCTCGAAGACCGACACCTGGTCAGGGCGCCCCATCGGCTCATAGCCGGCACGTACCGCTTCACTCGAGCGCCGGCGACGTCTTCGGATGTCCCGGCGCTCTTGTTATTTCGCCCCGTAGAGCGGTCCTTGCTTCCGCGATCTTTTCAGACGCAAAGATGTCGGCGCAGGTCGACCGAGGGCGGCGCCGAACTCGACCCGCAGGCGGTTCGACGCCCGGCGCCACGGGCAGAACCGATTCGTGAAGGACCGCCCTGCGTAGGCCACAATAGGTCCCAGACACGGATGAGCACTCTCGTCGGCATGCAGCTGAACGGTCGGTACAGGCTGGACGCCCAGATCGGCACCGGCGGGATGTCGACGGTCTACCGGGCCTTCGACTCCGTCCTCGAGCGGCGCGTCGCGGTCAAGCTCATGCACCGCGAGATCGCGGCGGACACCGACCAGCTCGAGCGCTTCCGCCGCGAGGCGCGCGCGGTCGCCCAGCTCAGCCACCCGCACATCGTCGGCGTCATCGATGCGGGTGAGGAGGACGGCCGCCCCTTCATCGTGTTCGAGTACGTCGAGGGCGAGACGCTGAAGGACCGCATCCGCCGCATGGGCCGCCTGCCCGTCGACGAGGCGATCGCCTACGCGATCGAGATCTCGCGCGCGCTGGCGGCCGCCCATGCGCGAAACATCGTCCACCGCGACGTCAAGCCCCAGAACGTGCTGATCGACGAGGAGGGCTCGGCGAAGGTCACCGACTTCGGCATCGCCCGCTCACTCGACGAGGAGGGCCTGACCGCTGACGGCCGCGTGCTCGGGACCACCGACTACGTCTCGCCCGAGCAGGCGCTCGGGCACGACGTCAACGGCCAGAGCGACATCTACTCGCTCGGGGTCGTGCTGTTCGAGATGCTCACGGGCGACGTCCCGTTCCACGGTGAGAACCAGGTCGCGGTGGCGATGAAGCACGTGCGCGAGGACCTGCCCGACGTCCAGATGCTGCGCCCGGAGGTCTCCGCGGGCCTCGCCGCGATCCTCGACCGCATGACCGACAAGCACCTCGAGCACCGCCATCCCGATGCGCACACGCTCGAGATCGACCTCGAGGACGCGCTCGCCGCCGAGGCCGCGCGCTCGGGCAAGTCGACCGGCGAGGCGACGGCGGTGATCGCGACGCTGCCCGACCGCACCAAGCGCCGCCTGCCGCTGCGCATGCGCCGCCGCATCCCGATCTTCGCCGTGATCGCGGCCCTGCTACTGGTCGCCGCCGTCGCCGCCGTGCTGGTGGTCCAGGGCCTGGACCGCACCGAGCGAGGGACGGGCACGGGCAAGGTCAAGGCGCCGCCCGGCACGAAGGTCGTCTCCGTGAAGCGCACCTCGGCCCAGGACTTCGACCCGCTCGGCGACGACGACGAGCACGCCGACCAGGCGCATCTCGCGGTCGACAAGGACCCGGGCACCTCCTGGACGACGGAGACCTACAGCGGCGCCACGCTGGCCGGCAAGAAGGGCGTCGGCCTCTATGTCGACGCCGCGCCCGGCGTCGCCGCCACCTCGATCGAGATCGACACGCCGAAGCCGGGCTGGCAGGCGGAGATCCAGGTCGCCCCCGACGGCGACGCTCCGACCGGCGCGCCCGGGGACCGCGGCGCCGGCTGGAAGCAGGTCGGCGGCGGCAAGGTCAGGCACACGCGCCAGCGCTTCACGCTCCGCACCGACGGCAAGCCCTACCGCTACTACCTCGTCTGGATCACTAAGCTGCCGCCGGGCGCCGGGCGCGTCGAGATCAACGACGTCTCGCTCTTCCGCAAGGGGACCTAGTGGGAAGGCCCACTAGAAGGCGTGGCCGCCGCGCTCGGCGCGGTAACGCTCGAGCCCGTAGCCGAGGAGGCGGTCGCAGACCTCGGGAAACGGCACGCCCGTCGCCTCCCACATCTTCGGGAAGCCGCTGGTCGCGGTCATACCGGGCAGCGTGTTGAGCTCGTTGACGAGCACCTGGTCCTCCTCGACGAAGAAGTCGACCCGCGCCAGCCCGGCGCAACCCGCCCGCAGGAACGTCTCGCGGGCCAGCCGCCGCACCTCGGCGACCACGTCGTCGCCCACCCGCGGCGGGATCGCAAGCTCGACGCCGCCCGGCGAGTACTTGGCCTCGTAGTCGTACCAGTCGGCGCCCTGCAGGATCACCTCGGCCGGCAGCGAGGTCTCGGGGTCGCCGAGCCCGGTCACGGAGCACTCGACCTCGATCCCCGAAGAGAACGCCTCGGCGATCACGAGCCGGTCGTGGCCGAACGCCGTCTCGAGCGCGGCGTCGAGCTCGGCCGCCGAGGCGACCTTCGAGATCCCGACCGAGGAGCCGAGCCGCGCCGGCTTGATGAACAGGGGGACGCCGAGCACGGCGAGGCGCGACCGCACCGCATCGGCGTCCGCCCGCCACTCATCCTCGCGCACGGCCGCGTAGGCGACCTGCGGCACCCCTGCGGCGGCCAGGATCTCCTTGAACACGATCTTGTCCATGCAGAGCGAGGAGGCGAGCACGCCGGCGCCCACGTAGGCCACGTCGAGCAGCTCGAGCAGTCCCTGGATCGTGCCGTCCTCGCCGAACGGGCCGTGCAGCACCGGGAAGACGACGTCGGCCCCGAGCAGGCCGCCGCCGGGCATGAGCGCCAGCGGCGAGCCGTCCGGCGCCGTCCACGAGCCGTCGCGCTCGAGCCGCACCTCGTCGACCGCGTGGCCGCCGGCGCGCAGCGCGCCGACGACGGCCGCGGCCGAGTCGAGCGAGACCTCGTGCTCCGACGAGCGCCCGCCGGCCAGGACGACGACGTTCAAGGCGTCGGCGAGGGTGTCGGGGTCGCGGCTGGGTTGGGATCGAGGTTGGGCGGCTTGAACTGTCCGACGACCAGGGTCACGAGCTCGCCCTTGTCGAGCTTCTCGCCCGGCGGCGGGTTCTGGTCGATCACGACCTTGTCGCCCTCCTGCGTGTCGACCGGTTCGAGGCGCCGGCGGACGCGGAAGCCGTCCGCCTGGAGCAAGGCCTTCGCGTCGTTGTAGCTCTCGCCGCCGACGTCGCGGACCTTGACCTGCGGCGGCGCCTTGGCGACCGTGAGCGTGACCCTGCCGTCCTTCGTGATCTGGGTGCCCGCCGCCGGGCTCTGCTCGAGCACCGTGCCGGGGTCGTGATCCTTGTCCTCGCGCTCGGTCAGCGACACCTGCAGCCCGCGGTCCTCGAGCACGGTCCGGGCCGCATCCTTCGAGCTGCCGACCACGTCGGGCACTTGGACCTCGCGCGACCCGCGCGACACGACGAGCGTCACCGTCCGCCCGCGCTCGAGCCGCGAGCGCTCGGAGGGCGACGTCTCGATCACCCGGTTGGCCGGCACCTCGTCGTTGAACTCGCGCCGCACGTCGACGCGGAAGCCGGCGCTCTTCAGCTTCCGCTCGGCCTCCGCCCGCGGCGAGCCGCGCACGAACGGGATCGTCGCGTCCCCCGGGCCGCTCGAGACGATGATCGTCACGGTCGAGCCCTCCTTGACCTGCTGGCGCGGCTGCGGCCGCTGAGTGGTGACGCGGTCCGCGGGCACGCTGTCGGAGCGTACGTTCTCGACGTTCACCTCAAGGCCCTTGTTCTGGAGAATCTGCGCCGCGGTGGCCGAGCGTCGGCCCACGACGTCGGGCACGCCGATCTTCTTCGGCGTCAGCAGCAGGTACGCGCCGACGCCGATCGCGGCGAGCGCGAGCAGCACGAGCAGGATCCACAGCCAGCGCAGGTTCCGGCGGTCGGCCTCCTCCAGCTCCGCGACGCCCGGCAGGCCCGGATAGCTGCCGGTGTGCGGCGCGACGCGGGTGTACTCGCCGGTCCCGACCGGGACCCCGCGGACCGCCTCGAGCGCGCGGATGAACTCGTCGGCGTCGGCGAAGCGGTAGGCCGGGTCCTTCTGCAGCGCCTTCGTCACGACGTCCTCGAGCTGCTCGGAGATCGCCGGGTTCAGCTGCGACGGCGGCACCGGCTCCTCGGAGACCTGCTTGAGCGCGATCGTGACCGCGGACTCGGCGTCGAACGGCACGCGGCCGGTCAGCAGCTCGTAGAGCACGACGCCGATCGAGTAGAGGTCCGAGCGCGCGTCGACGGGGTGGCCCTGGGCCTGCTCGGGCGAGAGGTACTGCGCCGTGCCCATGATCGAGCCGGTCTCGGTCATGTCCGAGGCGCCGGCGCGGGCGATCCCGAAGTCGGTGACCTTGGCGCGCCCCTCGTCGTCGACGATCACGTTGTGGGGCTTGATGTCACGGTGCACGATCCCGCGCCGGTGGGCGAAGCGCGCGGCCTTGAGGATCTGGAGCACGAGGTCGATCGCTCGGTCCGGGTCGAGCGCGCCGTCCTGGCGGACGACCTGCTTGAGCGACCGGCCGTCCAGGTACTCCATCGCGATGTAGTAGGTGTCGTCGAACTCCCCGCGGTCGTAGACGGCGACGACGTTGGGGTGCTGCAGGCCGGCCGCGCTGGACGCCTCGCGGCGGAAGCGCTCGACGAACTCGGCGTCCTCGGCGAAGCGGCGGTAGAGCAGCTTGAGCGCCACGCGCCGGCCGAGCTGGAGGTCCTCGGCGCAGTAGACGTCCGCCATGCCGCCCGAGCCGATCCGGTTGAGCACCCTGTAGCGCTCGTCGACGACCGTGTCGCGGGCGATGCCGTGGACGCTCATCCGCCGAGCGCCTCGAGCACCTGCTTGGCCACGGGCGCCGCCACGACGCCGCCCGTCCCGCCCTGGACCCGCTCGAGCACGACCGCGATGGCGAAGTCGTTCGTGAAGCCGATGAACCAGGGGTCGTTGATCTTCTGCTGGATGTTGATCTCCGCGGTGCCCGTCTTGCCGGCCAGCTCGACGCCCTGGAGCGCCGCCGCCGTGCCCGTTCCCTCCTTGACCACGTTCTTCATCATCGCCGTCAGCGCGCGGGCGGTGTCCGCCTTCATCACGCGCGCCGCCTGCTTGCCCTGGATCTCGTCCTGGGTGCGGCCGTCGGGGTCGACGATCTTCTGCGTGATGTGCGGCTCCATCCGGATGCCGCCGTTGGCGATCGTCGCCGCGACGGTCGCCATCTGCAGCGGCGTGACGAGCAGCTTGTCCTGGCCGATCGCCATGCGCCCGACGTCGATCTTGCGCGAGGTCGGCGGCAGCAGCCTGCCGTTCTCGCGCTCGCCCGAGGACGCCAGCTGGTCGGCGGGCAGGTCGATCGGCGGCTGCTTGTAGAAGCCGAACTTCGTCATGTAGTCGGCCATCGTCTGCTTGCCGAGCTTCTCGCCGACCTCGGCCCAGACGGTGTTGACCGAGTTCGTGAGCGCGTCGGTGAGCGTGATATCGCCGAAGTCCTCGCCGGCGAAGTTGTTCAGCGGGACGCCGGAGATCTTCTTGCCGTTCTTGCCGCTGACCGTGGAGTTCGGCGTGTACTTCCCGCTGTCGAGCGCCGCCGTCGCCGTGACCGTCTTCATCGTCGACCCCGGCGGATAGCCGGACTGCGTCGCGCGGTTGACGATCGGCGAGTTCGCCTCGTCGGTGGCGAGCTGCTTGAACTTGTTCCCCTGGTCGAGCTTGTTGGGGTCGTAGGACGGCTCCGACACCATCGCGAGCACCGCGCCGGTCGACGGCTCGAGCGCGACGACGGCGCCCTTGCGGCCCTTCAGCGCGTCGACCGCGGCCTGCTGCGCCTTCGCGTTCAGGGTGGTCCGGATCGAGTCGCCGACGTTGCGCTTGTTGAGCAGCGAGTCGATGGCGCCGATCAGCTCGGTCCGGCGGCCCGTCAGCGGATCGTTGCGGAACTGCTCGAGCCCGGAGCGCCCGATGCTGGTGTACGAGTAGCCGACCGCGTGCGCGAAGAGGTTCTTGGTCGGATAGCGCCGGCCGTAGCGGTCCTTGTCGATCTTCACGCTGCGGGCCAGCACCTTGCCGTCGGCCGAGCGGATGGAGCCGCGCTTGATGCGCTCCTCGGCGAGCAGCGGCCGGCGGTTCGCGGTGTTCTCGCGCAGGCTCTTCGCCGTGAACACGCTCCACCACGAGGTCGCGAACACGAGCACGCCGAAGAGCAGGGCGATCAGGCCGTAGAGGCGGATGATGGGCGTGTTCATCGAAGGTGGGCCGGCCGCCGCGCGCGGTCGGAGACGAGGAGTAACAGCGCCAGCAGGACGAAGTTGGCCACGATCGAGGAACCGCCGTAGGACACGAACGGCAGCGTCACCCCCGTCAGCGGGATCACCTTGGTGACGCCGCCGACGATCACGAACACCTGGAGCCCGAACACCGCGGTGAGGCCGGCGGCCAGCAGCTTGGAGAAGGAGTCGGTCGCCAGCATCGCGACCTTCATCCCACGCTCGCACAGCAGCAGGTAGACGAGCAGCAGCCCGCAGGCGCCCGCGAGCCCAAGCTCGTTGACGATCACCGCGTAGATCAGGTCCGTGTCGGCCGCCGGGAGCAGCGGCGTCCCGCCCACCGACAGCAGCGCCTGACCGAAGCCCGTGCCGAACAGCCCGCCGTCGGACTGGGCGAACAGCGACTGCGCGATCTGGTAGCCCTGGTGTTCGACGAGGTCGGGCTGGAACGGGTGCAGCCAGATCGCCACGCGGTCCTGGATGTGCCCACGGATCTGGTACATGCCCCACGCGCCGAACCCGAACAGCACGAGGCCGATCGTCACGAACGAGAGCCGGTTGGTGGCCACGTAGAGCAGGGCCAGGAAGCCGCCGAAGTACATCAGCGACGAGCCGAGGTCCTGGATGAAGAACAGCAGGAACATCGCCGCGCCCCAGACCACGAGCAGCGGCCCGAAGTGCTTGAGCGGCGGCACGGTCACGCCCAGGACCCGCCGCGCGCCCTGCACCAGCAGCTGGCGCGTGTCGCGCAGGTACGCGGCGAGGAAGATGACGATGGCGATCTTGCCGAACTCGGCCGGCTGGAACTGGAAGGCCCCGATCCCCACGCCGAGGTAGGCGCCGTTGACCTGCTGGCCGATGCCGGGCACGCGCGGCAGCAGCAGCAGCGCCAGCCCGGCCGCCGCGATCGTGTAGCGGTAGCGCTCGAGCACGCGGAAGTCCTTGAGGAACACGATCGTGAGCGTGAAGAGCACGAGGCCGAAGCCGAACCAGCCCGCCTGGCGCAGCGCCTTGGCCTCGTCGAGGCGGTAGATCACCACGAGGCCGAAGCAGGCGAGGACGGCCACCAGCGGCAGCAGGTAGGGGTCGGCGTACGGGAGGCGGATCCGCACGACGAGATGGGCGCCCACGCAGACGCCGAGGAACAGCGCGCCGTAGGTGAGCGAGACGTTGGAGAGCTGCTGGGACTGCTGGATGAAGAGGGCGGCGAACCCGGCGGCGACCAGCAGCGAGGCCGGCACCAGCGCGAGCAGCTCGCGGTTGCGGGCGCTCACTCGATCTGGCCGCGCTCGAGCGCGATCACGAGGGTCTCGGCGTCATCCTTCGACCGCAGCTTGTGATCCGTGAAGGTCGAGCGCCGCGCGCGCGGCACCTCGTCGATCGTCACGCCCGAGCCGGCGTACCGCTCGTAGAGCTTGGCTCCGAAGGGCAGGTCATAGGGGAGGCCGCGGAAGATCGCGATCGTCCGGTCGTCACGCGGGTCCGTGCCGACGAAGTAGACGGCGCGCGTGGCCATCCAGCCGCCCGCGAGGACGAGCGCGAGGAGGGCGAGGACGACGATCAGGCCGACGGGGATCCGGCGGCGGCGCTTGCCGGGCTTCGCGGCGGCGCCGGGGAGGGGGGCGGTGCGGCGCGGCGGGGGAGTCGCCGTCGCGGACCTGGCCGCATCGTCCTTCGGCGGAGGCTCCTCGGGCTCGGACTCGCCCCGCGGGCGGACCGCCGACAGCGCGATGGTGCCATCGCGGCGGTAGCTCTCCTCGGCACCGTCGGCCACCTCGGCGGCCGGCAGCGCATCCGCGTCGGCCCGGGTGACGCCCTGGCGCGGCGAGCGCACGGCCTCGCCCTCGAACGTGTCGTACTCGGAGGTCTCGCCCTGGTCGGCCTCGGCGTCCGCCGCAGCCCCGCCGGCGGCGCCACCCTGCGACTCGACCTCCTCGAGGCGGAACAGGACCACCGTGATGTTGTCGCGGCCGCCCGCGGCGTTGGCCGCGTCGATCAGGCGCTTGCCGAGCTCCTCGATCGAGCCCGCCTCGTCGAACAGCGGGCGCAGCTGCGGCTCGTGGACCATCGAGGTGAGCCCGTCGGAGCACAGCAGGAAGAGGTCGCCCGCCCTGGCCGGGAAGATGTCGATGTCGACCTGGACGCTGGCCTCGGGCCCGAGCGCGCGGGTGATCACCGAGCGCTGCGGGTGCTGCTCGGCCTGCTCCTCGGTCAGCTTGCCGCGCGCGACGAGCTCGCCGACCAGCGAGTGGTCCTTGGTCAGCCGGATCAGCTCGCCCCCTCGCAGCAGGTAGGCGCGCGAGTCGCCGACGTGGGCGATCACCACTTCGTCGTCGTCGACGTAGGCCGCGGTCGTCGTCGTGCCCATGCCGTGGAGCGAGTCGTCGGAGCGGGCGCGCTCGTGGATGCGCCGGTTGGCCTGCTCGATGACGTTCACGAGCGCCTCGGCCAGCGAGCCTTTGGGCAGCTCGTCGTCGAAGGAGCGCACGGCGATCTCGGAGGCGACCTCGCCCGCCTGCGCGCCGCCCATGCCGTCCGCGACCACGAACAGCGGCGAGCGCACGAAGAAGTTGTCCTCGTTGCCCTGCCGCTGACGGCCGACGTCGGAGGCGTACCAGTGCTCTGCGATGCGCAACATTGGGTGGCTTGGCTTAACGCTCGAAGGTGAACTCGGAGTCACCGATGCGGATCCGGTCGCCCACGTGGAGCGGTTGCGGACCGCGCAGCGGTTCCCCGTTCAGGTAGGTCCCGTTGGTCGAGCCTAGATCCTCCAGCACGACGACGTCCCCTTGGGGCGACAGCCGCGCGTGCGAAGTGGAGGCGAAGGAGTCCTCGAGTTGGATGTCGCTCTGGTCCCCGCGCCCCAGCACGGCGCCGTCGGAGAGGTCATAGGCGACGCCGTCGCGCAGTCCCGCGGCGGTCTCGACCCGCAGGCGGGGCGCGCCCTGGTCGCCGTCCCCGCCGAGGCCCGAGGAGGCGACGTGCATGCCGGTCGCGTCCTCGTAGGCCGGCGCCCCGCCGCCGCGCCCGTCCGCCGCCGCCCCCGGGCCGGCCGTGTTGCGCAGGTCCTTCAGCGCGGACCGCGCCATCCAGAGCAGGAACAGGTACAGCACGGCGAGGAAGCCGAACTTCAGCGCAACGGCCACTGGATCCAGGGTCAAGAGCGTCCTTACTCGAGTTCGAAGACGATGTCGGAGGTGCCGAGGGTGATGGTGTCCCCCGAACGCAGCGATTGGGCACCCTGAATACGGCGGCCGTTGACCTTGACGCCGTTGGTGGAGCCGAGGTCGCGCACCGTCCAGGACGCCCCGGAGGGTCGCACCTCGGCGTGCTTGCGCGACACGTTCTGGTCGTCGACCTGGATGTCGGCCTCGCGGGAGCGGCCCAGCACGGCGCCGCCCGAGTTCAGCACGGAGGTCCGCCCGTCGACGCGCAGGCGGGCCGAGCGCCGGCGCGGGTCGGGCTCGCGCAGCGGCTCCGAGAGCCGGTCGGAGGTCGAGTAGACCATCGTGTGGCCGTGATCGCCCTGGCTGGGCTCGGCCTCCGCGTCGTCCTCGGCGCTACGGACCAGTCGCGCCTGGATGCCGAACTCGCCGAGGCGCAGGTCATCGTCGGTCTCGAAGTTGATCGAGGGGCGCGTGAGCAGGGCGATCCGCTCCCGGCGGGCGTGCTCGAGCAGGTAGCCGGAGAGCTCGCGCTTCAGCTCGGACTCGTAGCCCTCGAACTGCTCGCGATCCTTCGGGGAGAGCCAGACGACGTACTCATTGGGCGCGTACGTCCGCGCCAGCGAGGCGACCTTGTGCTGCTCCATCTCGCGCGCCAGCTTGCGCGCGATCTCGACGGGGCGCACCTCGGACTTGAAGGCGCGCGAGAACGTCCCCTCCACGAGGCCGGCCAGCTTCGACTCCAGGTTGCGCAGCACGCTCATGCGTGCCTAGGAGTATGAGAGGTCAGGTTCCTCGGTCGCGCCGTAGGCCCATGTCCAGCTCACGGCGAGGATGCCCGCAGCCAGCGCTCCCGCCACCGGTCCCTTCGGGGTGGAGCCGCTGACGGCTTCCCCGATCGACGCGGTGGCGCCCGCGAGGCCTGCCGCCCACACCGTCGCGGCGACGATGTCGACAGACAGCGAGCGGCCGCGCACGAGCCACGGCATGACCAGCGCGGCGAGGCCCCACAACACGGCCTGCAGCGGCGCGCCCGAGGTCACGAGCGGGCGGACGACCTCGCTCGCCGTCAGGCTCGCGGCGTTGTCCCAGTGCGAGCGCGCCGGCAGGTCGCCGGCCAACCCGAACAGCAGCGTGCGGCCCAGCAGCGGCTCGGCCAGCAGCAGCCACCACAGCCCGGTCACGCCGAGCGCCGCGCGCGTCCAGGCGCTGCGCGCGGTGCCGGCGAGCGCGGGGAAGGCGCCCGCGAGGCCGGCGAGGCCGAGCAGGGGCGCCAGCGCGGGCGCGGACCAGGCCAGCGGCGTCGTCCGCAGCGCGAGCGGCGGCAGCGCCACCGCGAGGAAGACGAGCAGGGCCGCGCCCACGCGCGGGTCGGTCCCGAACGTCATCGCCCCGAGCACGGCGGCGGCGGCCACGACCCAGCCGCCGCCGGGCAGCAGGGCGACCAGCAGCGCCGCGGCGGCTGCGGCGCCGAGGGCGGGCAGGGAGGAGTCCGGCAGCAGGCCCGCCAGCGCGGCCAGGACGAGCGCGCCCGCCGCCGCCGCCGCGAGGGCACGGGCGCTCCAGGACGGCATCGCGTACGCGTCCTCGAGCGGGTGCGGCGCGACGGTGCCGCCGGCGTCGGAGACCTCCGGCAGCGCCTCGGCCAGCGCGTCGGCGAGGTCGGCGAGGTCGCCGCGCTCGTCGGGGAGCGGGCGCATCGTGCGGTCGATCGCGGCGCTCAGCTCGGCCGGCAGGTCGCCGCGGGCCTTGCCGAGCGGCGGCTGGGCCATCCCGACGCGCCGCAGCGTGGCGGCGGGGCTGCCGGCACGCACCGGGTTGACGCCGGCGAGGCCCTCGTAGAGCACGAGCCCGAGCGCGTAGAGGTCGCAGCGCTCGTCGATGCGCTCGCCCGCCGCCTGCTCGGGGGCCATGTAGGCGAGCGTGCCGACGACGTCGCCCGTGCGCGTGAGCGGCTCGTCGCCCGCCAGGTGCGCAACGCCGAAGTCGGTCAGCTTCGCCGCCCCGTAGGGCGAGCGCGGGCGGTCGGGGACCATCACGTTCTGCGGCTTGACGTCGCGGTGGATCACGCCCCGCTCGTGGGCGTGGGCGAGCGCGCCCGCGAGCGCGAGCCCGATCCGCAGCACGTCGCGGTCGGAGACCTCGCCCGCCGTCTCGAGCTGCGCGAGCGTGCTGCCGCGCACGAGCTCGGAGACGAGGAAGCGCGTGCCGTCCTCCTCGCCCGCGTCGAAGACCGAGACGATCCCCGGGTGGTCGAGGCGCGCCACGGCGTGCGCCTCGCGTCGTGCACGGTCGTCGGCCCGGCCGTCGGCGGGGATCGCCTTGACCGCCACGGAGCGGCCCAGGCGCTCGTCGCGCGCCTCGTAGACCGTCCCGAACCCGCCCGCGCCGATGCGCGGACCCAGTCGGTAGCGCCCCAGGGCGAGCGACGGATCCGCCTGAGCGACGAGCTCTTCGGTGGCCTGCATGGCGAGCGGTCCTTCGCCGCCGGTGACGGGCCACCTTCACGCCGCAACAGTGCCTGCGGGCCGTTGCGCCGCCGTAGCGGGCATACTTCACGCCTTGTCCTTCTTCGACGAGGACGACGAGCCCCGGAGCAGTCCTCGCCCGCGCCGAAGCGCGGCGATGGACGACCCCTCCGCCGATCAGCAGACGCTGCTGCTCCGTCGCGCCCTGGCCATCGGTGGTCTGATCGTCCTGGTCATCCTGCTGTTCGTCGCCGTCCGCTCGTGCGCGAGCTCGCGCAAGGAGAACGCGCTCAAGGACTACAACCGCGAGGTCTCCTCGATCGTGCGCGATTCGGACACCCAGGTCGGCGCCCCGTTCTTCCAGCTGCTCGGCCAGGCCGGCAACGACTCGCCCCAGGACCTGCAGACCAACATCTCCGGCTACCGCGTCCAGGCCGAGGCCCAGCTCAAGCAGGCGCGCGGCATCAGCGTGCCGGGGGAGATGACGGGCGCCCAGCAGTCGCTGCTGATGGCGCTCGAGTTCCGCCGCGACGGGCTGGCCTTCATCGCCGCGCGCATCCGCACCGCGCTCGGCGACCAGGGCGAGGCCGCCAGCAAGGCGGTCACGGAGATCGCCGGCGAGATGCAGATGTTCCTCGCCTCCGACGTCCTCTACCAGGCCCGCACCGCTCCGCTGATCAAGCACGCGCTCGACAACGCCCAGATCGGCGGCCAGAAGATCGCGACCTCGCGCTTCCTGCCCGGGATCGAGTGGCTGAGCGAGCAGACTGTGGCGACGCAGCTGGGTCAGCAGCTCAGCGGCAGCGGCAGCGGCAGCGGCACCAGCAAGACGCCGGCGCCGGGCCTGCACGGGACCGGTCTCCAGGGCGTCACGATCGGGGGCACCGCGCTGCAGCCCGGCTCGCCCAACCGCATCACCGCGTCCGCGAACACGCCGATCGTCGTCAAGTTCACCAACCAGGGCGAGAACGACGAGTTCGACGTCAAGGTCTCCCTCAGCGTCGAGGGCGGCGACAAGCCGCTCAAGGTCTCGCGCACCGTCGACACGATCGCCAAGGGCCAGACCGCCGAGGCGTCGCTCACGCTCGGCAAGGCACCCCCGGTCGGCACCGCGGTCACCGTGAAGGTGACGGTGGCGAAGGTGCCGGGCGAGCAGAAGACCGACAACAACACCGCGACGTACGACGTCCTCTTCACCGCGGGCTAGCCCATCTGCCTCGCCCAGAGGGCTCATCACCACTGCCTCGCCCAGCGGCTCGTCACCGGCTCCGCCTCGCGCCTCTCGTATCCTGAACCACCGTGACCGACCTGACCGATCCGGCGGGCATCGCCGCGCTGTCGGCGGGTGCCGTCGCGCTGATCGCCCTCCTGCTCGCCATCGTCCTGGCGGTGCGCGTTCGGCGGCTGCGATCGGCGCAGCGGCTCGTGCTCGGTGAGCACGGCGACACCGACCTCGTCGCCCACGCGGCCTCCCTGCACCAGGCCTTCGCCGCCCTGCACAACCGGGTCGAGGAGGTCGCGACCAACGTCGACGAGCGCCTCGGCGCGGCCGAGGCGCGGCTGGACGGCGCGATCGCCTACCGATCGCTGGTCCGCTACGACGCCTACGGCGAGCTGACCGGCAACCAGTCGACGACGATCGCGCTGCTCGACGCCGAGCGCAACGGCGTCGTGCTGTCCTCGATCGTGCGCCGCGACACCGCCCGCATCTACTGCAAGTCGGTGGTCGACGGCCGCGGGGAGCTCGAGCTCTCGCCCGAGGAGGCGGAGGCGGTGCGCCGGGCGCTCGCCGGCGAGGCGGCCGCCACGCTGCAGGGATGAGGATCGGCTTCCTCGGCCCGGCCGGGACCTACAGCGAGGAGGCGGTGCTGGCGGGCGACGGCGCCGCCGGCCTCGAGCCGGTCCCGCTCCCAACCGTCCACGACGCCGTCGCGGCGGTCCGCGAGGGCCTGGTCGAGAAGGCGCTCGTGCCGATCGAGAACTCACTCGAAGGCTCGGTCAACGCGACGCTCGACGCGCTGGCGCACGGCGACGGCGGCGTCCAGATCACCGGCGAGGTGGTCCACCCGATCCACCATTGCCTGATCGCCCGCGCTCCCGTGGCGCTCGAGCGCATCGCGGTCGTCGCCTCCCACCCGCAGGGCAGCGGCCAGTGCGCCACCTTCATCCGCACGCGGCTGCCGCGGGCGACGGTACTGGCGGCGGCCTCGACGGCCGAGGCGGCGCGCCTCGTCGCCGAGCGCCCGGCCGGCGGCGACGAGCCGTGGGCGGCGATCGGCAGCCGAGCCGCCGCCGCGCTCGACGGCGGCGAGGTCGTCGAGGCCGGCGTCGAGGACGCGCCCGGCAGCGAGACGCGCTTCGTCTGGCTGGGGCGCACCGCCCCCGATCCTGGGAGCGGTGGCGGCGCGTGGAAGACGGCGCTGCTGTTCTGGGAGCCCGACGACGACCGGCCCGGCTGGCTCGTGCGCTGCCTGGCCGAGTTCGCCGGCCGCGAGGTCAACCTCACGCGCATCGAGTCGCGCCCGCGGCGCGAAGGGCTCGGCTCGTACATGTTCTTCGTCGATCTCGACGGCTACGCCGGCGCGCCGGCGGTCGCCGAGGCGATCGAGGCGCTGCGCGCCCACGCCGCCGCGGTGCGGGTACTCGGGTCGTTCCCGACCGCGCCGTAGCTACACTTCGCGCAGGATGGCAACTGCCGTACCACCAGGCCCAGTTGGGTCTGTGCCGCTCGGAGACCACCCGCGGCACGGACCTCAGGCGGACGGCCGCGGCCGTTGGTCAGGTGGTCGTGTGCTGGTGCTCAACGCGACGTACGAGCCCATCAACGTGTGCACCGTGCGGCGCGCCACCGTGCTGCTGCTGAAGGAGAAGGCCGAGGTCATCGAGATCGGCAGCCAGACGCTGCACTGGGCGACGGGCTCGCTCGCCAAGCCGGTCGTGATCCGCCTGATCACCTACGTCCGCATCCCGCGCGACACGCACAAGCGCAAGATCACTCGCCGCGCCGTGTTCGCCCGGGACGGCTGGGAGTGCCAGTACTGCGGCGCGCGCGCCAGCCTCACCGTCGACCACGTGATCCCGCGCTCCAAGGGCGGGGACTCCGGGTGGGAGAACATCGTCGCCTCGTGCGCGCCCTGCAACCGCCGCAAGGGCGACCGGCTCCCGCACCAGGTCGACATGCACCCGCGCGTCAAGCCGCGGATCCCGAGCCCGCACATCTTCATCCAGCTCGCCTCGCCGACGATTCCGGCGACCTGGAAGCAGTACCTGCTGCACGAAGCGGCCTGAGAAACACGAAGGGCCCCGGTGTCGTACGGGGCCCTTCGGTTGCTGACTTGCTGGACTTACAGGTCGCGGTCCGCTGACTGAGCGGCCGGGGGGACGAACTCCGGCACGGACGGCGACGGTGCCTCGGTGTGGATTCCGCTCCAGCGGGTCCAGCACCGGCTGGTCACTAGCGGCCGGGCACCTCCAGGGTCCCGTAATGTCTGTCACTCAACTTCGGACCACCCCCTTTCTCTGGTCCGTCCAGAGTACAGAATCGGGGGGACGGGGACGAGTCGTCTGTCTTACGGCTCGATGTCCTCCGCGTCGACCTCGGGCAGCGTGAGCGTCGCCGGGTCGGTGGGATCGGCCGGGCCGGCCTCGGCCAACTCGTCGACCTCGGTCGCGTCCGTAGCCACCAGCTCGGGGTCGATCGTCTCGGCGCTCGCCGCCGTGGCGGCCTCGTCCTCCATGACCAGGGCGATCGCCGACACCCGGTCGTCCTCGCGGATGTTCATGAGCCGGAAGCCCTGGGCGTTGCGGCCGAGCGGGCGGAAGTCGCGGACCGCGATCCGCTGGACCATGCCGTTCTGGGAGATGAACACCAGCTGGTGGTGCTCGCGGACCACGAGCGCGCCGGCCAGGCGGCCCTTGGCCTCGGTCTGCTGGATCGTCTTGACGCCCTTGGCGCCGCGCTGGGTCTTGCGGTACTCCCCGACCAGCGTGCGCTTGCCGAAGCCGTGCTCGGTGACCACCAGCAGGTACTGGTCGTCGCGGGCGATGTCCATCGCGATGACCTCGACGTCACCCGAGACGTCCATGCCCCGGACCCCGGTGGTGTCGCGGCCCATCGCGCGGGCGTCGCTCTCGGCGAAGCGCACGGTCAGGCCGGCGCTCGAGACCATCAGCACCTCGTCGCCCTCGTCCACGCGCCGGACCGCCACCAGCTCGTCCTCATCGCGGATGTTGATCGCGATGATGCCGTCGGCCTTGATCGGCGTGTTGTAGGTCTGGAACGCCGTCTTCTTCACCGTCCCGCACCGCGTGGCGAAGACCAGGTAGTCGGACTCGGAGAAGTTGCGCGTCGCGAGCACCGACTGCACGCGCTCGCCCTCGCGCAGCGGCAGGACGTTGCCGAGATACCGGCCCTTGGACGTGCGGCCGGCCTCCGGCAGCTCATAGACCTTCGAGCGGTAGACCTTGCCGCGGTTCGTGAAGAACAACAGATAGTCGTGGGTCGAGCACACGAAGAGGTGCTCGATGTAGTCGTCGTCCTTCATGTCCATGCCGGTGACGCCGACGCCGCCGCGGCGCTGCATGCGGTAGGTGGCGAGGGGCAGGGACTTGATGTAGCCCGAGTGGGTGATCGCGATGACCATCTGCTGGTCGGCGATCAGGTCCTCGATGTCGACGTCGTCCTCGGCGTGGGTGATCTCGGTCCGGCGGTCGTCGCCGTAGCGCTCGGAGATCTCGAGCAGCTCCTCCTTGATCAGGCCGTAGACCTTGTCTTCGTCGCCGAGGAGCTCGCGCAGCTCGCGGATGCGCTCGACGAGGTCGGCGTGCTCGCGCTTGATCGCGTCGGCCTCGAGGGCGGTCAGCTGCTGGAGGCGCAGCTCGAGGATCGCCTGGGACTGCACGTGGGTGAGCCCGAAGCGCTCGATCAGGCCCTCGCGGGCGGCGTCGCGGTCGCGCGAGCCGCGGATCAGCTCGATGACCTCGTCGAGATGGTCGAGCGCGATCAGCAGGCCCTCGAGGCGGTGGACGCGCGCCTCGAGCGTGCGCAGCTCGTGCTTCGCGCGACGGACGATGACCTCGCGCTGGTGCTGGACGTAGTGGCGGATGACCTCGCGCAGCGGCAGGGTCTGCGGCACGTTGTCGACCAGCGCCACGGTGTTGACGCCGAACGTGGCCTGCATCGGCGTGTGCTTGTAGAGCTTGTTGAGCACGACCTTCGGGATCGCGTCGCGCTTGAGCTCGATCACGATCCGCATGCCGTTGCGGTCCGACTCGTCGCGCAGGTCGGAGATCTCGGTGATCTTCTTCTCGTGGACGAGCTCGGCGATCTTCTTGATGACGCCGCTGTCCCCGCCCTTCTTCACGGCGTAGGGCAGCTCGGTGACGATGATCGCCTCCTTGCCGTGCGAAAGCGGCTCGGAGTGCGCCTTGGCGCGGATGCGGACCCGGCCGCGGCCGGTCTCATAGGCCTCGCGGATGCCGGTGAGCCCGACGATCGTGCCGCCCGTCGGGAAGTCCGGGCCCGGGAGGTGGCGCATCAGGCCGGCGACGTCGATCTCCGGGTCGTCGATGTAGGCGACCGTGGCCGCGATCACCTCGCGCAGGTTGTGCGGCGGGATGTTCGTGGCCATGCCGACCGCGATGCCGGACGAGCCGTTGACGAGCAGGTTCGGGAAGCGCGACGGCAGGACCGTCGGCTCGGAGTTCTCGCCGTCGTAGTTGGGCTGGAAGTCGACCGTGTCGGCGTCGAGATCGCGCAGCATCTCGCGCGCGATCCCGGCCAGCCGCGCCTCCGTGTACCGCATGGCGGCGGCCGGGTCGTCATCGACCGAGCCGAAGTTGCCCTGGCCGTCGACGAGCGGGGCGCGCAGCGAGAAGTCCTGCGCCAGGCGGACGAGCGTGTCGTAGATCGCCGAGTCGCCGTGCGGGTGGTACTTGCCCATCACGTCGCCGACGATGCGCGAGCACTTCACGTAGCGCCGGTTGGGCTGCAGGCCCATCTCGTTCATCGAGAAGAGCACGCGGCGGTGGACGGGCTTCAGCCCGTCGCGGACGTCGGGCAGCGCGCGCCCGACGATGACCGACATGGCGTAGTCGAGATACGCGGAGCGCATCTCCTCCTCGAGCCCGCGGGGCTCGATGTTGCCGCCGGAGATGATGTCTGCAGTCGCCATTCAGCTACACGTCCAGGGTCGCGGCGCGGGCGTTCTCCTCGATGAACTCGCGCCGCGGCTCGACCTTGTCGCCCATCAGCATCGTGAAGAGGCGGTCGGCGGCGGCGGCGTCGTCCATCGTGACCTGCGCCAGGGTGCGGGTCTGGGGATCCATCGTCGTCTCGCGGAGCTGTTCGGCGTTCATCTCGCCGAGGCCCTTGAAGCGCTGGAGGTTGAGGCCCTTCGAGGCGACCTTGAGCACGCAGCGCGGCAGGTCCTCGAACGACAGCGCCTCCTCGGCCTGCTCGCCGAGCCGGACCGTGAACGGGGGCGTGCCGGCCATGCCGACCAGCTCGCCGTGCACGCGCGCCAGCTGGCGGTACTCGTTGGCCTCGAACAGCGTGCGCTTGATCCGCAGCGTCCGCGCCATGTTCGACTTCCGCTCGACGGCCTTGACATGGATCAGGCCGTCCTCCGACGCGACGAGGTTCGTCAGGTACGGCTCGTTCTCCGGGTCCTTGCGGTTGACGAGGCCGAGGAGCTCCTCGGCGTCCTTGACCTGCTCGTCGAGGATCTGGGACTCCTCGAGGAACGTCACGATGTCGTTGCCGTAGTCGGCACGCAGCGCGGAGGCCCAGCCCTCGTACTGCTTGAGCAGGCGCCGGTAGCGCTGCCAGCGGTTGTCCGTGAGCTTGAAGAGCTTGCCCTCGTGGTCGGCGACCTCGATGCGGTCGAGCTTGTCGCCGAGCAGGATCTCCTCGAGCTCGGACTCCTTCTCGACGTAGCGCTCCGACTTGCCCTGCGTGACCTTGTAGAGCGGCGGCTTGGCGATGTAGATGTAGCCCGCGTCGATCAGCTGCTGCATCTCGCGGAACAGCAGCGTGAGGATCAGCGTCCGGATGTGGGCGCCGTCGACGTCGGCGTCCGTCATCAGCACGATCTTGTGGTAGCGAGCGCGCTCGATGTCGAACTCGTCGCGGATGCCGGTGCCGAGCGCGGTGATCAGCGCCTGGATCTCGTTGTTCTGGAGGACCTTGTCGATCCGCGCCTTCTCGACGTTGAGGATCTTGCCGCGCAACGGGAGCACCGCCTGGGTCGCGCGATCGCGGCCCTGCTTGGCCGAGCCGCCGGCGGAGTCGCCCTCGACCACGAACAGTTCGGTCAGCGACGGGTCGCGCACTGAGCAGTCGGCGAGCTTGCCCGGCAGGGCGGAGTTCTCGAGCGCGGACTTGCGGCGCGTGAGGTCGCGCGCCTTGCGGGCGGCGGCACGCGCCTGGGCGGCCGACACGGCCTTGTCGAGGATCTTCTTCGCCTCGCGCGGGTTCTCCTCGAGGAACTCGGCCAGCGAGCGGTTGACGATGTTCTGCACGAAGCCGGCCATTCCGGGGTTGCCGAGCTTGGTCTTCGTCTGGCCCTCGAACTGCGGGTCCTGGAGCTTCACCGAGATGACGGCGGTCAGGCCCTCGCGCACGTCCTCGCCGGAGAGCGCCTCATCCTTCTCGCGCAGGTGACCCTTGTCCCGCGCGTAGCGGTTGAGCGTGCCGGTCAGCGCCGAGCGGAAGCCCGAGAGATGGGAGCCGCCCTCGTGGGTGTTGATGTTGTTGGCGAACGAGTGGATGGACTCCTGGTAGGAGGAGTTCCACTGCATCGCCACCTCGACCGCGCCCTCGTCGCCATCGGCCTCGAGGAAGACGACCTTCTCCTGGATCGAGTCCTTGTTCTGGTTGAGGTAGCGGACGAAGTCCTCGATGCCGCCCTCGTAGTGGAAGTCGACGCGCGTGCCCTCGCCGCGCTCGTCGACGACCGAGATCCGCAGCCCGCGGGTGAGGAAGGCGGTCTCGCGCAGGCGCTGCTCGATCGTCGAGAACTCGAAGTCGAGCGACTCGAAGATCTCCGCGTCAGGCAGGAAGGTGATGCTGGTGCCCGTCTCGTCGGTCGGCTCACCCTGCTCGAGCGGCGCCTGCGGGGCGCCGCGGACGTAGTCCTGCGACCACAGATGATCGTCGCGGCGGACCTCGACGTGGAGGCGCTCGGAGAGCGCGTTGACCACGGACACGCCGACGCCGTGAAGACCGCCGGAGACCTTGTAGCCGCCGCCGTCGCCGAACTTGCCGCCGGCGTGCAGGACGGTCAGGACCACCTCGAGGGCGGGCCGGCCCTCCTTCTCCATCATTGCGACCGGGATGCCGCGGCCGTCGTCGTCGACCGTGACGGAGTTGTCCGGATGGATCGTGATGTCGACCTGGTTGCAGTTGCCGGCCAGGGCCTCGTCGACCGAGTTGTCCACCACCTCGTAGACGAGGTGGTGCAGGCCGCGCACGCCGGTCGAGCCGATGTACATGCCGGGTCGCTTGCGGACCGCCTCGAGTCCCTCGAGGACGGTGATGTCCTGGGCGTCGTAGCTGCCCTGCTGCGGTCCGTCGTTGGTGTTCCCTGCGGCCAAGCTTTCCTCCGTCTACAGACGTGACGCCCCGGCCATGGAGCGATTCGGCTCCATGAGCGAGGCGTCCCTCAAACGTGTCATGAGAATAGCAGGTCGAAGGCTTGGAACGGCCGGGTCAGGTGTGATGAAAGTGCTGCAAATATGCACAAAATGCGGAGTCACCGGGACGGCGGTCGGGCCTGTGCGCGCAGGCGCGTCACCGCGCGGCGGCCGAGCTCGGCTTCGAGGCGTTCCAGAACCCGCTCAGACAACAGATCGAGCTCCTGCGCCCACACCGCCGACGTGCACGCCACCGTGACCACGCCGTCGCGCTCGGAGACCGGCTCGGAGGCCTGCGCGAACGCCTCTCCGGCCGCCGCCGGCCACGCCCGCTGCACCGCCGCGAGCAGCGTCGCCGGCGCCAGGGCGGAGGTCAGGCCGTCGAGCGCGAAGCCGACCGGGCGCGGGGCGCCGCGCCTCACGCCGGCATCCTGTCTCGCCCGAGGGGGCTCGCCACCACTGTCTCGCCTGGAGGCTCGCCACCGGCTCCGCCTCGCGCCTCGTCGCGGACCGAGCCCTCGGCGACCACGAGGCGCGCGACGTCCGGCCCGTCCCCGCCCGGGACGTGCGCGAGGTCCGTGGTCGCGATCACGCTCTGGCCGCCACCCTCCCGCAGCGCCTCGACGAGCCGCTCGCGGCGCACCGTGTCCAGCTCCGAGGTGACGTCGTCGAGCAGCATCAGCGGAGCGGCCCCGCGCTCGGCCGCCAGCACGCCCCGCTCCGCCAGCAGCAGCGCCAGCAGCCCGAGCCGCTGCTGCCCCCGAGACCCGTAGGTGCGCAGCTCGCGGCCGGCGCGGCGGAGCACCAGCTCGTCGCGGTGCGGGCCGTGGCCGGTGAACCCGCGCTCGAGGTCGGACTCGGCCCGCTCGGCCAGCTCAGCGGCCAGCTCGTCAGCGCGCAACGCCTTCGAGCGCGGCCGGTAGGCGAGCTCCGCCCCGCCCTCGAGCCCGAGCGCCTCGGCGTGGGCGGCGAACGGATCGGCCAGCTCGCCGACCGCGGCGGCCCGGTCCGCGGCCAGCGCCACGCCGTGGCGGGCCAGCTCCTGGTCCCACGCCGGCAGCGATCCGCGGCCCGCTCGCCCCGCCCGGATCGCGCCCAGCAGGGCGTTGCGCTGCGCCAGCGCCGCGGAGTACGCGCGCCGCGTCCCGACGCGGGTCGGCCACAGCGCGGCGATCACCTGGTCGAGGTGCGCGCGGCGCAGCGCCGGCGCGCCGAGCACGAGGTCGAGCCGGTCGGGCAGGAAGACGGACACGAGCGGCCGGGCCGACGAATCGGTCAGCCGGTCGACCGGTGCGCCGTCGACCGCCAGGCGCTTGGCCTCCCCCGGCTCGAACCCGACGGTGATCCGGTGGCTGTCGCCGTCGCGCTCCGCGTCGAGCTCGAGCCGCGCCACGCCGGCACCGAAGCGCACCACCTCGCGCTCGTTCCCCGTCCGGCACGAGCGGCCGGTGCAGGCGAAGTAGAGCGCCTCGAGCAGGTTCGTCTTGCCGGCCCCGTTCGGGCCGGTGACCACCGTCAGGCCCGGGCCCAGCCGCACCTCCTCCGCCTCATAGGAGCGGAAGTTGCGCAGCGACAGGCGGGTGACGCGCACGGCGGCGGGGAGGTCTTGGGGTGGGCGGGTGGGAACCGATTACACGTTCAGCCGGATCGGCATCAGCAGGTACTGGAACCCGCTGCCGTCCGCTGCCTCGAGCAGCCCCGGACGCAGCGGTGAGATGAGCTTGAGCAGCACGTCGCCCGACTCCACCGCCTCGAGGCCGTCGCGCAGGAACTCGGGGTTGAAGCCGATCTCGAGCGGCTCGCCCTGGAACGGCACCGGCAGGCTCTCCTGCGCCTCGCCGACGTCCGGGGTGCGCGCCGACACGGTCAGCTCGCCCTCGGCGAACGCCAGCCGCAGCGGCGCGTTCTTCTGGGCCAGCAGCGAGATCCGGCGCACGACCTCCGTGATCTCCGTGCCGCCCAGCGGCAGCTCGTGCTCGTAGGCGTCGGGCAGCAGCTGGCGGTAGTTGGGGAACTGGCCGTCGATCAGGCGCGACGAGAGCACGACGCCACCGGCCTCGAAGATCACCTGGTTCGTGCGCACCGAGACGCTCAGCTGCTCCGCCTCGGTTTGCTGCACGATCCGCGTGAGCTCCTGGAGCGCCCGCGCCGGCACGTTCGCCTCGAAGGACCCGGTCAACGGCTCGTCGAGCTTCGTCTCCTTGACCGACAGGCGGTAGGAGTCGGTGGCGACCATCCGCAGCTCGCTCTCCGAGGCGGACACGAGGATCCCCGTGAGCACGGGCCGGGTCTCGTCCCGCGATGCCGACCGGGCCACCTTCAGGACCGTCTCGACGAAGGCGGGGCCGGGGACCTCGACGCGGCCGTCGCCCTCCGGCTCGGGGAACGGCGGGAAGTCCTCGAGGCGCAGCGTGCGGATGTGGAAGGTCGCCGAGCCGGCGACGATCTCCACGTCCTGCTCGGCGGCGCGCAGCTCGAGCGAGACCGTGTCGCCGGGCAGGGCGCGGACGACGTCAACCACCAGTCGCGCCGGCAGCACGACGGCGCCGTCACGGATGACCTCGCCCTGGAGTGGGACGCGGAGCCCGATCTCCATGTCGGTGGCGCGCATCTCGATGGCGCCGGCCCTGGCGGTCAGCTGGACGCCCGACAGCGCCTGGACGGCGCTGCGGGTGGAGGCGGCACGGGTCACGGTCTGGAGCTCCGTGAACAGTTCGGTGCGGGAAGTCAAGACCTTCATCTGGAAATGATCAAGTAGGAGTCACCGTCATCAGGGTTGTGGATGGTGTGCACAACCGTCGGGATGCCGCGCCGGACGCGGGGCAGAGGGTGCACAGTCTGTCAAGCATCTCGGTCGGTACCGCCGCCCAGCTCGCCCGACAGCCTGCGCACGGTGTCATACGCGTCGCGGTCCTCGGCGATGCGGGTCGCGGTGCGTTTGCAGGCGTGCAGGACGGTCGTGTGGTTACGGCCCCCGAAGGCGCGCCCGATCGCGGGCAGCGTCGCGTCAGTGAGCTCGCGCGTGAGGTACATGGCGAGCTGGCGCGGCCAGTTCAGGCCGGCGGCGCGGCTGTGGGAGAGCATGTCGTCCAGCTCGATCTCGAAGTCCTGGCAGATGCGGCGCTGGATCTCCTCGATCGAGTGGGCCCGCGGCCGCAGGTCGGGATAGAGGCCGCCGAGAACCTCCTCGGCGAGCTCGGCGGTGACGGCGCGGCCGGTCAGCGAGCCGAAGGCCACGGTCCGGATCAGCGCGCCCTCGAGCGCGCGGATGTTGGAGTCCACCCGCCCGGCGATCGTCTCGAGCGCGGCAGGCTCGACGGCGCGCACCCCGTCCTGCTGGACGCGCTTGCGCAGGATCGTCACACGCGTCTCGTAGTCGGGCGGGCGCACGTCGCACACCAGGCCGGCCTCGAAGCGCTCGCGCAGCCGGTCCTCGAGCGCCGCCATGTCGCGCGGCAGGCGGTCGGAGGTCAGGACGATCTGGGCGCCGGCCGCGTGAAGCGCGTTGAAGGTGTGGAAGAACTCCTCCTCCGTCTTGGCCTTGCGCTGGAGGAACTGGACGTCATCGACGAGCAGCACGCCGACGTCGCGGTAGGCGCTCTTGAAGGCGTCGATGCCGTCGTGGTGCAGAGCGCCGATGAAATGGTTGGTGAACGCCTCGACGGTCGTATAGCGCACGGTCAGCCCGCCGCCGTAGGCCGCGACGTAGTTGGCGATCGAGTGCAGCAGATGCGTCTTGCCGAGCCCGGGCGGCCCGCAGATGAAGAGCGGGTTGTAGGCGAGCGCCGGCATCTCGGCGACCGCCAGCGCGGCGCCGTGGGCGAGCCGGTTGGAGTCGCCGATCACGAACTGGTCGAACGTGAAGCGCGCGTTGAAGGGGACGTCGGCCGCGGTCCACAGCGAGCGGGTGCCCGACTGCGGGGCGCTGCCGACGGCCACGGGGTCGTCGGGGCCGACGAGGCGGACCGCGATGTCCTGGCCGAGCACGCGCTGGGCCCCCGCCTGCAGCACGCGGCCGAAGCGCTCGGTGACCCACGCGCGGCTCGCGTCGGGCGCGGTGACGACGAGCGTCGACCCGTCGAGGCGCCGCGCGTCGAGCGCGTCGAGATAGTGGTCCCACGTGTCGTCGGTGACCGCGGTGCGGAGCTCTGCCCGGATACGCCGCCAGGAATGCGCAAGTTCGTCGGTCACGATGGACGCGAAGGCTTCTCCTCCCCAGGAGAGGTCGGTGGATCGGTGGTGCGGAGGGGTCGAATGACCCCGGCGGCGCGAATATAACAAGGGCCTGAGGGCCCTCCCGGGGGATGTCCGAGAGGGCGTCGCAAAACGCGCACGAATGTTCTGGCCGGGGCCTGTGCATGGGTGTCGACGGCGTGTGTGCGAATCGGTGCGCGGGCCGCCCCGGTATCCTCGTCGCGCATGAAGCGGACCTACCAGCCCAAGAAGCGCAAGCGCGCCCGCACCCACGGCTTCCGTGCCCGCATGAGCACCCGCGCCGGGCGCGTCGTGCTGAAGCGGCGCAGGGGCAAGGGCCGCAAGCGCCTGACGGTGTAGCGCCCGCGGTGCCCGCCAAGCGCCGACGCCTGTCGCGCAGCGCCGAGTTCGAGCGCGTCTACCGGCAGGGGCGTTCAAAGAGCAACCGCTACCTGGTGCTGTACGCGTTCCCGCGCGCCGACGACAACACCGCCGAGCGCGAGGACGGCCCGCGCCTCGGGCTGTCCGTCTCGCGCCGCGTCGGAGGCGCGGTTGACCGCAACCGCGTCAAGCGCGTGCTGCGCGAGGCGTTCTGGGCGGAGTCCGAGCGGCTGCCGGCGACCTCGGACTACGTCGTGGTCGCGCGCCCGGATGCGCGTGAGCTGGCGGAGCGCGAGGGCACCGCCGGGATGCGAGGCGCGCTCGCCGAGCTCGTCGCCGGCCTCGGCGGCACGTGATCGTGCGCGCCGTGCTGCTCGCGCCGATCCGTCTCTATCAGCGCTTCATCTCGCCGCTGCTGCCGAGGCGCTGCAAGTACTTGCCGACCTGTTCGGACTACGCGGTGCAGGCCGTGAAGACGTACGGGCCGGCGCGCGGCTTCGTGCTCGCGGCCTGGCGCCTGCTGCGCTGCAACCCCTGGAGCGACGGCGGCTACGACCCGGTCTCGGACCAGACGCTGTTCAAGTCGCGCGAGAGCAACGCCTCGGCCGCGTCGCCGCCAAGCCGCACGGCGTAGTTCGTCCCACGGTCCTCCGGATAGATCTGCGTCGTGTTGGCGAGCACGAGGTGCGCCACGCCGGTCTGGAGCGGCGGGATCCGCTCCGGGTAGCCGACGGTGACGATCGGCTGCGCGGCCGGCTCGCGGTGCAGCCAGCGCTCGCGCACCCATGACCGCTCGAAGCCCGGGTTGATCTTGCGCAGCCCGGGGGTGTAGCGCTCGAGCAGGGCGTCGGCGCCGAGCTCGAGCAGCGGGTCGCCGGGAGCGAGGTAGTTGGCGACGTAGAGGAAGCGCCGCCCGCCGTAGCGCTCCGGCTCGACGAAGTTCGTGTGCTCGACGAGGCCGACGAACGGCAGCTCCGGGTCGGCGATGTTGGTCCAGTAGAACGGGCTGAAGCGGCGATCGAGCTCGAGCAGGAGACAGAGCGCCGTGTGGTATTCGATGCGCTCGAGGCGGCCAAGGTACTCGGGCCCGACGGCGCCCGCCAGGTCGTCGTCGAGGAGGCCGCGAAAGACGTCGTTGGGCACGGTCGCCACGACGGCGTCGTAGCGCTCGGCGCCGTCCTGCTGGTAGTGCGTCGGGTCATGCCCGGTGCGGAACGAGCCCGCGGCCCCGACCGTGACCTCGAAGCCCTCCGCGACCCGGTGGAGCTTCGCCGCCGGCCGGTCGATCAGCACGCGCCCGCCGGCGGCCTCGATGCGGTCGCGCAGCTCGGCGAACAGCGGCTCCCACGAGCGGCGCGGGTAGCCCAGCAGCTCCTGGCGCGCAGCCTTGCCCTCGAGCTTGCGGCGCATCGTCAGCTTGCCCCACAGCCACGCCATCGAGATGTCGTCGGCGCGGTCGCCGAACTTGCCGCGCAGCAGCGGGCCCCAGACCTTGTCGTAGGGCTGCTCGCCCATCGCCCGCCGGATCCACTCGCGCGCGGTCATGCGCTCGAACGGAGCCACGTCCCGCGCGGTCTTCTGCAGCTTCAGGACGGCGACCCCCATGCGGACGCGCGAGACCGGCGACAGCGGGCCGAAGCGCAGGAGGTGCAGCGGCGTCGTGAACGGCCACGAGCGGCCCTCCAGGAAGAACGCCATCGACGACGGCCGCCACTCGAGCTCATCCGGCATGCCGAGCTCCTCGTAGAGCTCGGCGATGTGGCGGTCGCTCGTGAACAGGTGGTGGTAGTAGCGCTCGAGCAGGTGCCCGCCGCCGATGTCGATCGTGGCGGCCTGGCCGCCGAGCCCGGGCCAGCGCTCGTAGACGTCGCAGGTGTGGCCGGCCTGGGTCAGCCGGTGCGCGCACACGAGGCCCGCGACGCCGGCGCCGATGACCGCGACCTTCACCGCGGTGCTTCGGGGTCGCGCCGGTCGACCCCGGCCAGGGCCGCCGCCGCCCCCTCCGCGGGGTCGAGGTTCTGCGAGCGCGCGACCACGTAGAGCGGCCGCTGCTTGACCTCGTCGTAGATCCGCCCGAGGTACTCGCCGAGCATCCCGAGCGCGAGCAGCTGGATGCCGCCGATCAGCAGCACCGCGAACAGCAGCGACGGCACGCCGCGCTCGTAGATGCCCGAGTAGCGCGCGACGATCGTCAGCGGCAGCCCGAGCAGGGCCAGCGCGGCGCAGGCGAAGCCGGCGAGCGCGGCGAGCTGGAGCGGGAAGTTCGAGAACGATGTCAGCCCGTCGAGTGCAAAGCGGAGCATCTTGCTCAGCGGGTACTTCGTCTCCCCGGCCGTCCGCGCGTCGCGGTCGTACTCGACCACCGCGCGCGAGAACCCGACCCATGAGCTCATCCCGCGCAGGAAGCGGGAGCGCTCCCGCAGGCGCAACAGCGCGTCCAGCGGCGCGCGGTCGATGAGGCGGAAGTCCCCGGCGTTGGGCTCGAGGTCGACCTGCGCGAGCCGGCCGAGGATGGCGTAGAACCAGCGCGCGCTGGCGAGCTTGAAGCGCGTCTCGCCGCTGCGGATGCGGCGCTTGGCGACCACGATGTCCGCGCCTCCGCGCCACGTCTGCACCAGGTCCGGGATCAGCTCGGGTGGATCCTGGAGGTCGCCGTCGATCATCACGACCGCGTCGCCGCGGGCGTGGTCGAGCCCCGCTGTGATCGCCATCTGGTGGCCGAACGGTCGCGAGAGATGGAGCACGCGGATCCGCGGGTCCGCCTCGGCGAGGCCGTCGAGGATGGCGGGGGTGGCGTCCGACGACCCGTCGTCGACGATCACGAGCTCATACGGGAGGTCCCCGAGCGAGGTCGCGACGCGGCTGCAGAACTCCGCCGCCAGCCCTTCCTCGTCGAGCATTGGCGCCACCACGCTGAGCAGGCGCAGCTCGCGGGCGGACATGGTCGGCGGGAGTGTAGAGCCACCGCTACGATCCGGTGCCGTGACGCCCGTCCTCGGAAACATCCTCCAGCCGCTGATCGACTTCTTCCATTGGTTCCTGCTGACGTTCCATCAGGATCTCGGGCTCGGCTGGGGGACCTCGATCATCGCGCTGACGCTGCTCGTGCGCGGCGTCCTGCTCCCGGTCACCTACAAGTCGTCGAAGTCGATGATCCGGCTGCAGCAGCTCGCTCCGCAGATGAAGTCGATGCAGAAGAAGTACAAGGAGGATCCGCAGCGCCTGCAGCAGGAGACGATGAAGTTCTATCGCGAGAACTCGGTCAACCCGTTCGCCTCCTGCCTGCCGATGGTCGCGCAGCTGCCGGTGTTCCTCTCGCTCTACTACATGCTGCGCGTCGACCTCCGGCACGACATCTGCCCCACGATCAACCCGATCAAGGGCGTCAACCCGCTGGCCTGCGGCTCGACGGGCGACTCGGGGTTCCTCTTCATCCCCGACCTGACCGGCAAGGCCACAGGCTGGGTGCTCGTCGTGCTGATCATCCTCTACGTCGGCTCGCAGCTCGTGTCCACGCTGCTGATGTCGGCCACCGCCGACAAGAACCAGCGGATGATCTTCCTCGCCCTGCCGTTCCTGTTCGTGGCCTTCATCTGGCAGTTCCCGGCCGGCCTGCTCGTGTACTGGATCACGACCAACCTCTGGACGATCCTGCAGCAGTCGATCATCAAGAAGCGCCTCGGGCCACTGCGTGAGGAAGCCGCGGCCGCTGCGAAAGCGCACAAGGAGCAGATGGAGCTCGAGGAGGCGAAGGGCAAGGGCAAGGGCAAGTCCGGCAAATCCGGCGGCGGCAAGGGCGGCGGCCGCGCGCTCGGGAAGCTTTCGCCGACCGCCGCGACGGCGGACGGCGGCGGCGGCGGCGGCGGCGGCGCGAAGGCGCGCGGCGCGAACGGCCCGCCGCCCTCCCCGCCGCGGAAGAAGAAGAAGCGCTCGGGGCGCCGCCGGTGAGCGACGCGCCCGTGACCGCCGCAGACCGGGTCCGCGACCTGCTCGAGCACGTCAATGAGGCGCTCGCGCTCGACGCCGAGGTCCAGATCGAGCAGGAGGAGGGCGTGATCCACGCCACGCTCCACGCCGAGGACCTCGGCCTCTTCATCGGCCGCCACGGCACCACCATCGACGCGGTCCAGCACCTCGCCTACCGGGCCGCCGCCGCTGCGGACGACGGCCCGCAGCGCGTCGTGGTCGACGCGGCCGGCTACCGCGAGCGCCGCGCCCAGGCGCTGCACCGGCAGGCCGACGATGCCGCGGACGACGCGCTCCGCACCGGCCGTCCGGTCGCGCTGGACGCCATGAGCGCGACCGAGCGCAAGGTGGTCCACGAGCACCTCAAGGACCGCGAGGACGTGGAGACCTACTCCGAGGGCGCCGAGCCCGATCGCCACCTCGTCGTGGCACCGCTCTGAGCGGACCGTTTCACGATTTTCATCGTCCCCGGTGAAACGGCAGCTCGACGCCCTGCTGGACGCGCTCGCCGAGCCTGAGGCGCCGACCTCGGTCCATGGGCGCAAGCGGGGGCGCAACGTCCACCTCGCCGACTCGCTGACCGCCCTCGAGGTTCCGGGAGTCCGCGAGGCGGGGCTGATCGCCGATCTCGGCGCCGGCGCGGGGCTGCCGGGGTTGGTGCTCGCGATCGCGTTGCCCGACACGCAGGTGGCCCTCGTGGAGAGCGTCGGGAAGAAGTGCGCATGGATGGAGGCGACGGTCGAGCGGCTGGGCCTGACCAACGCGCGCGTGGTGTGTGCCCGCTGCGAGGAGTGGGACGAGGGACGCGGGGCGTGCGACGTGGTGACCGCGCGGGCGCTCGGCCCGCTCGCGGTCGTGGGCGAGTACGCGGCGCCGCTGCTGCACGAGGGCGGCCTGCTTGTCGCGTGGAAGGGGGCGGTCGACGAGCGGGAGGAGGCAGACGGGCTCGCCGCGGCCGCAGCGCTCGGGCTTGAGCGCGACGCGGTGTTGCCGGTGGAGCCGTACGTGGGCTCCGAGCGGCGCACGCTGCACGTCTTCCGCAAGGTCGCGCCCACGCCGGAGCGCTATCCGCGGCGGGCGGGAATGGCCGCAAAACGCCCGTTGTCGGCCCGATCCGGCCGCACGGAACGCTAGTTTCGGGTGGGCAATGAGCACCGTGTACGCGATCGCGAACCAGAAGGGCGGCGTCGGGAAGACCACCACGGCCGTCAACGTCGCCGCCTGCATCGCCGAGGCCGGCTACGAGACGCTGCTGGTCGACGCGGACCCGCAGGGCAACGCCACGGTCGGGCTCGGGCTGTCCCGGCACGAAGGCCCCGGGCTCTACGAGGTACTGGCCGGTGACGTCGAGGCGCGCGACGCGGTGCGTCAGACCGGCATCGAGCACCTTTCGATGCTGATCTCCACGCCCGACCTCGCCGGCGCGACGATGGAGCTGCCGCGCCTCCCCGGCTCGGAGGGCCGGATGCGCGACGCGCTCGCGTCCGTGCGGGGCGCCTACGCCTTCACCCTGCTCGACTGCCCGCCGTCGCTCGGCCCGCTGACCGTCAACGCGCTCGTGGCCGCCGACCGCGTGATCGTGCCGGTCCAGACGGAGTACTTCGCGCTCGAGGGGCTCGCCGGCCTGCTCGACACGCTCGGGCTGATCCAGCGCGAGCTCAACCCGCGGCTCACGATCGCCGGGATGCTGCTGACCATGCACGACGGGCGCACGAAGCTGGGGCAGGACGTCGAGGCCGAGGTCCGCCGGCACTTCCCGCAACTCGTCTTCGACACCGTCATCCCCAGGAACGTCCGGCTCGGCGAGGCGCCGAGCTACGGCCGCCCCGTGATCCACCACGATCCGCACTGCGCCGGGGCGGACGCGTATTTCGAGCTGGCCAAGGAGGTTGCACAGCGTGGCTGAGCCCAGCCGGGGGATGGGCCGTGGGCTCGCCGCCCTGCTGACCCCGAGTACGACGGTCGGAGGCGCCGGCGATCGCGACCTGCGCCAGCTCCCGGTCCACCTGATCGAGCCGAACCCGCGCCAGCCGCGCAAGGAGTTCGACGAGGAGTCTCTGATCTCGCTGGCCGCCTCGCTCGGGGAGCGTGGCGTGCTCCAGCCCGTGATCGTCCGGCCGTCCCCGGGCGGCGCCTACGAGCTGATCGCGGGCGAGCGGCGCTGGCGCGCGGCCCGGCTCGCCGGCCTCGACACCATCCCGGCGCTCGTGCGCATCCACGACGACGCCGAGTCGCTCGAGCTCGCGCTGATCGAGAACATGGCCCGCGAGGACCTCAACCCCATCGAGGAGGCGCGCGCCTGCTCGCTGCTGGTCGAGGAACTGGGCCTGACCCGCGAGGAGATCGGCCGCCGCGTCGGCCGCTCACGCGTCGCGGTGTCGAACCTGCTGCGGCTGCTCGACCTGCCCGACGAGGCGCTCGACCTGCTCGCCCAGGGCGAGCTCACCGAGGGCCACGGCCGCGCGATCCTGATGGCCCAGGGCCACGAGGAGCGCCGCCGCCTCGCCCGCGCGGCGGTCGCCGAGGGCTGGAACGTCCGCCGCACGGAGTCGGAGGCGCGCGCCACCGTGAGCGCCGATCCGACCGGCGCGATCCAGGCCCGTCGCACCGGCGTGCATCCCGACCAGGAGGCGGCCGCGTCGCGGCTCGGCGAGGCGTTCGCGCGCGCGCTCGGCGCCGACGTCAAGGTCACCGCGCGCGGCACCGGCTATAAGGTCGCGCTGACCTTCGAGTCGCTCGACGAGGCGCTCGACCTGGCCGGTCGCCTTGGCACCGTCGAGCCGGTCTGACGCCGCTATTATCGCCCCGCACGGGCGATTAGCTCAGTCGGTTAGAGCGCCTCTCTGATAAGGAGGAGGTCCCAGGTTCGAGTCCTGGATCGCCCACTCCTCGCAAGGCCCGTAACCGGGGCCTTTCGCCGGCAGGAGCCGCTCACATCCCGCGCCGCTGCGTCGCACAGGACACGCCGGCCGGCTTGGGCATGATCCGCGTGTCGCAGCGGGCCAGCGGGCCGGCGGGAGCCGTCTTTTCGTGCGGCCCCCCGTTCCATCGATACCCTAATCGCCGGTGCGACCCATGCGAGTTGTCAAGCGGTCGATCCCGCTCGCCGTGGCGGCACTCTGCGGGGTACCGGGCGTGGCCGCGGCCGACGTCGGGTACCGCGATGCGACATTCACTGCCCCGTCGGTCGTGAAGCCGAGTGGTCAGAAGCCGCAGAGCAAGCTCTGGTTCCACGACGCCACCTGGTGGGCCAGCCTCTTCGTCCCCGGTGTGGAGGAGTACCGCGTGCACCGGCTTGACCCGCTCACGCAGCGCTGGATCGACACAGGGACGCCGCTCGACGCGCGGAACAGTTCGGAGGGCGACGTGTTGTCGGACGGGGTGAATCTGTACGTGGCGAGCAGCTCCGACGAGCCGGGCTCGCCGGACGCGACACGGATCCAGGTCCTGCGACTGACCTATGACGGCGCGGCGCGGCGCTACGTCCGCGATCCCGATTACCAGGCCGTTTTCCCCGGCGGGCCCGTCGAGGCCGTCGTGCTCGACAAGGACACGACCGGCCGGCTCTGGATCACGTATACGAGGGATGGCACGGTCTATGTTGCGCACACGAGCGGGGCGCCGGGCGACCAGTGGGGCGTCCCTTTTGCGCTGCCGGTGACCGACGCGGCCAACCTGACCGCCGACGATATCTCCGCGGTGGTCGCCTACGGCGGGCGGATCGGCGTGATGTGGAGTAACCAGAACGCGCAGGCGATGTACTTCGCGTCGCACGCGGATGGCGCCCCGGACTCGGCGTGGACGCAGACGACTGCCCTAGACGGTCCGTTCTCGGCGGACGACCACATCAATCTCAAGTCGGTTCAAGGCGGCGGCGACGGGCGCGTGTTCGCGGCCGTGAAGACTTCGAAGTCGGACCCGCCGTCGGCGAGTCTGACCGACGACCAGGTCGACGTGCTCGAGCTCGAGGACGGCGCGTGGACGCGCCACCTCTTCGGGACGGTCGCCGACGATCAGACGCGGCCGATCGTTCTGACCGACCAGCTCACGCGGCGCCTCTACGTTTTCGCCACGTCGCCCACGAACCCCGACCCGGGCGTCCAAGCGATCTACTTCAAGGCGACGAGCCTGGACAACCCTTCGTTCACGCCGGGGCCGGGCACGACGTTCATGCGCAGTGACGCCGGGGCCGACATCAACGACGCAACTTCGACCAAGCAGGACCTCTCGGTCGCGCCGCAACTCGTGGTGCTCGCGAGCGACCTCACGAACTACTGGCACAACGCGCTCCCGCTGTCGCATTCCACCGCGAGTCCGACGCCCACCCCGAGCCCGCTGCCAACCCCGAGCCCGCTGCCCAACCGTTCGCCCTCGCCGCCGCCCGTGCCAGCCGTCGACCGCACCGCGCCGCGGCTCACCGCGCTGTCGGCGCGCCCGCGCAAGCTTCGCACACGCCGGCGCGCCGGCCGGCCCGCGGGCACGATGCTGAGGTTCACGCTCTCCGAGGCGGCAACCGTACGTCTCGGAGTGGAGCGCGCGGCCGGCGGCCGCCGGATTGGCGGCGGCTGCGTCCGCCCGACGCGCGCGAACCGCTCCGAGCGCGCCTGCGTGCGCTACGTCGTCCTGCGCGGCGGAATCACGCGCCACCTCGGAGCCGGCTCTGTGCGGTTCCGCTTCGCCGGGCGCCTCCGCGGTCGGCGGCTGGCGCCCGGCCGCCACCGGCTCGTGCTGGTTGCGACGGACGCCGCGGGGATCGCCTCGACCGCCCGCCGCGTCATCGTCCGGATCCTGCGCTGAGCCCGCGATGACGGCCCCCGTGCTGAGCGCGCCAGCCGGGCTGTCGTGGCTCGCGGTCCGAGGGGTGCTGTGGCAGACGCTCTCTTTCACCGTCGGGCACGGCGGGCCCGCGGTGGCGACATGATCCGCGCGGCGCTTGATCGGCTCACGGCCGAGGGGATCGCGTTCGCCACGCGCGGCGATCAGCCGATCGACGCTCCGAGACCGGGCGGCGACGTCGACATCCTCGTGCACGCCGGCGACGCGCGAGCGGCCGAGCGCGTGCTCGAGGCGACGGGATTCCATCACCTCGCCGTCGCTGGCCACCGCGGCCATCGTTTCCATCTCGCTTTCGACCCCGAGCATGCCCGCTGGCTCAAGCTCGATCTCAACCTCGTACCCACACGATTGCGTTGGAACCTGAATGCGCGCGACGAGGGGAGCGTGCGCCGCTTCGCCGCCCACCGCGTCGGCGTGAAGGCGGGCCGTGGCACGGCCGAGCGCGTCCGCGTCGCGCTCGTGCGCCGGCTCCCGCTCGCACCGAGGCGCCGCGGGCCGGTGATCGCGCTCCTCGGTCCCGACGGCGCGGGCAAGGGCAGCGTCATCACCCAACTCCGCGCCGAGATCCCGGTGGAGGTAACTGTGATCTACATGGGAAACGGAGAAGCGTCATTGGCCGGCGGACGGGCCGCGACGCGCCGGGCGCGAAGACTCCGCGCCGCCGCGGCGTTGCTCCCCGCCGGTCCGCGCCTCGCCCAGTACCGGCTTCGCCGGCCGCTCCGGGCGGCGCGGCGGGCATGGGTGGCCCACGCCTACGCGTGGCGCGGTGACATTGTGCTGTGCGACCGTCACCCGCTGGAGGCGCTCGCCCTCGAGCCGGACGCGGGCGGCCTCGGCGGTCGGCTCGGTCGGCTGGTCCCGTGGCCCGACGAGATCGTCGTCCTCGACGCCCCGGGGGTGCTGCTCTTCAGTCGCAAGGGCGAGCACACGCCGGAGCGACTCGAACAGTGGCGGAGGGCCTACCAAAGCACCTTCGAGCCGCTCGGCGCGTCGATCGTGCCGACGACGGGCGACCTGACGGCGAGCGTGGAGGCGGTCTCGGCGATCGTCTGGCGCGGTTTGAAGGCGCGGCGCGGCTGGTGAGCTTCCACGATCTCGCTGCGCTGCTGCTCGCAGCCGACGACGATGGCACGGTGTGCGAGGCCGGCAGCGACTGGAACGTCGATCCGGTGGAACTGACCGCGGGAAAGCGCAGCGTGTGGGGCCGCGAGCCCACCTGGACGCCTGCGGGGGCCGGGCTCCTGCAGTATGCCGCCCGTCGCGAGGGAGCGCTCACGCGGCTCCGCACGAGGCCTCCTGGCCAGCTCTCGGTCGTTGGCGTTCACCGCTGGTCCCCCGACTTCGTCCAGGCGCGCCGGCTGCCGCGGACGCTGTCCTGGCTGCGGGCCGGCCTCCTCGTCGAGCTGACGACCGACGTTCGCAGTCCGCGAGTGATCGACGTCGCTGCCACGGCCGCGGGCCTGACGCAACGGGTGGACCGCATGCACTTCGGCGCCGGCGACCAGATCAACGCACGCGGTCAGCTCGAAGGAGGCCAGCAGATGGTGCTTCGCGTCGCTCGAGGCGGGTCGCCGGCCGAGCCGTTGCAAGCGGCCGGCGCGCTCGCTCGGCTCGAGCCGCTCGGGCTCCCTCATGTGCCTCGGCTTCTGGGACGGGGCGACGCGGGTACGGTGGCATGGACGACAGAAACGCTCCTGCCCGGCCGCCGCCCCGACGCGCTGAGCCCAGAGCTCGGGGTCGAGGTCGCGGACTTCTGCGCTCGTCTCCCGCGCGGTGCGAGTCCACCGGCCGCATTCGCGTCCGACATCGCGAGCCTGATCGATCGGCTCCCGCGGTTCCGGGAGCCACTGCGCGAGCTCGAGATGCGCGCGGCGCCGGCGATCGCCACGCTCCCGTCAGTGCTCCGCCACGGCGACCTGTGGCTCGGGAACCTGCTGGTCGAGCGCGGCTTGCTCACCGGCGTCGTCGACTGGGACGCATGGCACCCCTCGGGCGTCCCCGGCACCGACCTGCTCCACCTCGTCGCGTCCGCGTACGCCGTCGCTACGCGCCAGAGCTTCGGAGAGCTGATGCGAGAGCGGCCGTGGGAACTGTCCCTCTTCACCGCCGCCGCAAAGGACTACTGGAACGAGCTGTGCATCGCACCGACTCGCGAAACGCTCGAGGCGATCGGCATCGCCTGGTGGACCATGCACGCGACCGGGAACCTCCAACGCCACCCGCACATGGCCAACGACGAGCGTTGGCTCCGGACGAGCGTCGAATCGCTGCTCGGCAAGGGTGGCTCGAGGCCTCTCCGCCGTGCACGGCGCCCGAGATGATGCTCGCTGAGGGCGGCGGCGATCGGCCGATGTCAGGCCGGGGTGGGCCACCGCGGGTTCCCCCCATGGGCCGCCGAAGACGCGCCACACTCGGGCCTATACTTGGCCGACCCGCCGCCCGAGGAGCGCATTTTTTGCAGGAGATGGTCATCTACGGCGTGAGCTTCGACATGGTCGGCAAGCAACCGATCGTGCTGCTCAAGGCCGTTGACACGAACAAGTTCCTCCCGATCTGGATCGGGCATCCCGAGGCCGCCGCGATCCTGATGAAGCTCCAGGGCGCCTCGACGCCGCGCCCGATGACGCACGACCTGCTGTTCGACATGCTCGGCGAGCTCGAGGTCAACTGCACCCGCGTATCGGTCACGGAGCTGCGGGAGAACACCTTCTACGCGTCGATCACGCTGGCGATCAACGGCCGCGAGGTCGAGATCGACTCCCGGCCGAGCGACGCGCTCGCGCTCGCCGTGCGCTCCGGGGCCCCGATCTTCGCCGCCGAGGACGTGATCGCCGAGTCCGCGATCGAGTTCGAGCACGAGGTCGAGGACACCGAGGAGGTCGTGGACAAGTTCAAGGAGTTCCTCGACCAGGTCTCGCCCGAAGACTTCCAGGCCGGCGAGGAGTAGCCCGCGGGCTCAGGCGGGCGTCCGCGCCAGCGCCAGGTCCAGCACGCGCTCGATCAGCGCGTCGAAGGAGATCCCCGCGGCCTCGGCGGCCTGGGGGAGCAACGAGGTCCCGGTGAGGCCGGGGATGGCGTTGGCCTCGAGCACCTGCAGCTCGCCGCTGGACGCGTCGAGCATGAAGTCGACGCGGGCGAAGCCGTAACAGCCCAGCAGCCGGTAGACCGCGAGCGCCAGCTCCTGCGCCGAGGCGGTCACAGAAGGGCCCACCTCCGCAGGGCACCGGAAATCGGTGCGCCCGATCTCGTAGCGCGCCTCAAAGTCGTAGAAGTCCTCGTCGACCGGGATCGCCTCGACGAGCGGGAGCGCCTCCGGGCCGTCCGGGCCGTCGATCACCGAGACCGCGAGGTCGCGACCGGCGATGTGCCGCTCGAGGATCACGCGCGTGTCATAGGAGAAGGCGGCGACGAGGGCGCTCGGCACGTCGGCCGCCGTGGCGGCGAACTTGATCCCGAGGGCGGAGCCCTGGCCGGCGGGCTTGACCACGACCGGGAACTCGAGGCGCGCCTCGATCGCGGGCAGCGCCCTGGCGGCGCCGAGCTCGCGGAACGCGGTCTCGCTGAACGAGTAGAAATCCGGGGTCGGGATGCCCGCGTCGCGCATCGCGTGCTTGGAGATGACCTTGTCCATGCAGCGAATGCAGGCGGCGGGGCCGGAGCCGGTGTAGGGCAGCCCGACGAGGTCGAGCAGCTCCTGCACCGTGCCGTCCTCGCCGCCGCGGCCGTGCAGGGCGACGAAGGCGACGTCCGCGCGCGCCTCCTCGAGCCGGTCGACGAGGTCCGGGCCGACGTCGATCGCGTCCACGTCGTGGCCGAGGCGCTCCAGCGCGTCCTGGACCTGCGCACCCGAGCGCAGCGAGACCTGGCGCTCGAGCGAGCGCCCGCCCTTGAGCAGCGCGACGCGGCTCACTGCGCGCGCCGGCGGAGCGGCAGCACGTTGGGCGCCACGGCCTCGCGGGCGGGCGCCGGCGCGGTGCCCGAGGCCGGCGGCGCGACCGGCGCCTCGGCCCGCGCCCGCGCCCGCGGCTGCGCCGGCTCGACGCCGGTCAGCGTCCCGTAGAGCGCGACCTGCTCGCCCACGACCTTGCCGATCCGCCGCACCCCCTCGCGGATGTCGTCCTCGCCGACCCCCGAGAAGTTCAGGCGCATCGAGGAGCCGCCGCGGCCGTCGAGATAGGCCGCGCGGCCGGGGACGAAGGCGACGTTCTCGCGCAGCGCCCGCGCCAGCAGGTCGGTCGTGTCGATGTAGTCGGGCAGCGTCGCCCAGATGAACAGGCCGCCCTCGGGCCGCGTCCACGTCGCCTCGGCGGGGAAGTGCTCGGCGAGCGCGTCGAGCATCGTGTCGCGGCGGCGGCGGTAGAGCTCGGTCAGCGTCGTGAGGTAGCGGCGCCAGTCGCGCTCGGCGAAGTACGTGCACACGAAGTGCTGCGAGAGCGAGGACGAGCAGAGGTCGACGCCGCCCTTGCCGAGCCCCATCTTCTCGAGCACGGGGCGGGGCGCCGCCGTCCAGCCCAGGCGCAGGCCGGGGGAGAGGATCTTCGAGAACGTGCCGAGGTAGATCACGTAGCGGCCGCCGTCGAGCGAGTAGAGCGTCGGCTGCGGGTCTCCCTCGTAGCGCAGCAGGCCGTACGGGTTGTCCTCGAGCACCAGCAGCTCGCGCTCCTCGGCGAGCTCGACCAGCCGCCGCCGCCGCTCGAGCGACATCGTCACCCCGGCCGGGTTCTGGAACGAGGGCACCGTGTAGACGAACTTCGGCACCCGGCCCTCGGCGTCGAGGCGGTCGAGCGCCTCCTCCATGCGGTCGATGCGCATGCCGTCGGCGTCCATCTCGATCTGGACCACGTCGGCCTGGTAGGAGCCGAACACCGGCACCGCGCCGGGATAGGTGGGCGCCTCGGCGATCACCACGTCGCCCGGGTCGAGCAGCGTCTTGCACACCAGGTCGATGACCTGCTGGCCGCCGGTGGTGACGAGCAGGTCGTCGGGCTCGACCGCCATCTCCTCGGCGCTCATCACCTGGACGATGCACTCCTTCAGCTCTTCCAGGCCCTCGGTCGGGCCGTACTGGAGCGCCGCCGCGGCGCCGTCGACGGCCACGCGCGCCATCAGCGCGGCGAAGTCCTCGGCCGGGAAGGTGCTGGTGTCGGGCAGGCCGCCGGCGAGCGAGATCACGTCGGGCTGCGCGGTGACCGCCATGAGGTCGCGCATCGCCGAGGACTTCATTCCCTGGGTGCGGTGGGCGAAGAGCCCTGCGTAGCGCTCGAGGTCGCGGGTAGTGGAGCGGGGTGCGCCCACTCGTCTTGCTTCGCCGCCGCCGCTCGAGTCCCTTGGCGTCTCGTCTAAGGTCATCCAGCCTCTCCGGGACACGCTAGCTGAATGGACTTCCTCCTCGACCTGCTGCAGGGTGCGGGCATCGCGGCAGCGATCGGGATCCGCCCGTTCCTGCCCGTGCTCCTCGTCGGCGCGCTCGCCGCCGCCAACCTCGGGATCGACTTCAGCGGCACCGACTTCGCCTTTCTCGAGCAGGCGCCGGCGCTCGCGATCGTGCTGCTGTTGCTCGCGCTCGCCACCTTCGCCGTCCGCCGCTCCGGGCCGGACGCGCCCGAGCGGCAGCCCTACGCGGCGATCTTCGGCGCGCTCGCGGTCATCCTCGGCGCGCTGCAGGGCGCGGCGGCGCTCGCCGACCGGGACCACCCGATCCTCGCCGGCGTGATCGTCGGCGCGGCCTGCGCCGCGCTCGGCTTCGTCGCCGTGCGGAACCTGCTCCAGCGCACCCGCCGCCGCCTCGACGCCGAGACCGCCGGCACGCTGCCGATCTACGCCGAGGGCGCCGCCCTCACCGCGGCGGGGCTGTCGGTGCTGTTCCCGCCGCTGGCGATCGTCGTCATCGCCGGGCTCGTCGCCCTGCTCGCCGGCGGCCGCCGCCGCTCCGGCGAGAAGTACGCCGGGCTGCGCATCCTCCGATGAGCGGCGGGCCGAAGAAGCTCATCCTCACCGTCATCGACGCCATGAAGCCCGCGATGCTCGAGCGGGCGATCCAGACCGGGCGGGCGCCGGCGCTGAAGCTGCTGATCGAGCGCGGTGCCTACGTCGACGACTGCGTCGCGGCCTACCCGTCGGTCACGCCGGTGTGCGCGGCCAGCATCGCCACCGGGGTCGGGCCCGACGAGCACGAGATCCCGTCGATGAACTGGTACCACCGCGGCGAGGGGCGCTACGTAGAGTACGGCACGAGCTTCAAGGCCTCCCAGACGTTCGGCTTCAAGCGCTCGCTCACCGACACGATCTACAACATGAACCTCGAGCACCTCTCCTCGAACCTGGAGACGGTCTTCGAGACGCTCGACGACGCCGACATCCGCACCGCCGGCACGACTTACCTGATGTACCGGGGGCGCCACCGCCACGAGGTGACGAACGAGACGGCGCTGACCAGGCTCGCCTCGACGGTGTTCCGCCATGCCGTCTACGGGCCGCGCGAGTTCTTCTACGCGGACATCTTCGCCTCGCGCAAGACCGGCTGCCGCGCCCAGCTCGGGCTGCCGGGCCAGCGCGATCAGCACGCGGGCTGCGTCGGCGCCGAGCTGGTCGAGCACGACCTCTTCGACTTCCTGCTGCTGTCGCTGCCCGACAACGACACGCACTCGCACCGCAACGGCCCGTTCGCGCAGGTGTCCTCGATCGCGGCCGCCGACAAACAGATCGAGCGCCTGATGCACGCGGGCGGCGGCCCGGAGCAGTTCCTCGAGGACTACGCGATGATCGTGCTCTCCGACCACTCGCAGTCCCAGGTCGAGCGCGAGATCGACCTCTTCAAGGCGTTCGACGGGTTCGGGCTGGAGCCACCGGCGCCGCCGCGGGTGCGCCGCGAGGGGGAGCCGCCCGAGATCGCGGTCTGCCCCTCCTCGCGCTCGGCGATGGTCTACGTGCTCGACCGCGAGCGGCGCGCCGAGCTCGTCCCGCGGATCGAGCGCACGGCGCTCGCGCTCGACGGCGTCGACCTCGTCATGCACCTCACCGACCACCCCGACGGCGAGGCGGCGATCCGCGGCCGCCGCGGCGAGCTGCGCTTCATGCCGGGCGGGACGCTCACCGACCTCCGCGGGCAGCGCTGGAGCGTCGAGGGCGACCTCGACCTGCTCAACCTGTCAGACCGCGACGGCCAGATCGTCTCCGCGACCTACCCGGACGCGCTCGGCCGCGTGTGGTCGGCGCTGCGCTGCCGGACCTCCGCCGAGGTCCTGCTCTCGGCCCGCCCCGGCTACGAGTTCACCGACTGGGGCGGCGACCACCACGTCGGCGGCGGCTCGCACGGGTCGCTGCACGCCAACGACTCGCTCGGAGCGCTCCTGTGGTGCGGGACCGGCCCCGACAGCGCGGAGGCCCGCGCCCAGTGGTCGCTGCGCGACGTCGTGCCGATGGTGCGCGAGCACTTCGGCGTCGCCGCTCCGTGAGGGCGGCGCTCCTCGCGCTCGCGATCCTGCTGGCGCTCGCGCCGGGCGCCGCCGCCCAGGGCCTGACCTCGCCCGCCCGCTACGACGTGCCGCCGCCCGGCTGGGAGCGCGCGCCGCGCGACGTGATGGCGGCGGTGGCGCGGCGCCAGGAGGTCCGCCGCGCCCGCCGCGGCCATGGGCTGACCTACGGCCGCGTCTACTACAGGAGCAAGGCGGAGCGCCGCTGGCAGGTCTCGTTCTTCGCGCCGCCGGACCGCGGGCACGCGCGCACGGAGGAGCTCTCGCAGACCGTCGTCGACGACCGCAGCGGCCGCGTGCTCGAGAGCTGGACGGGCTACAAGGTCGAGTGGACGATGGCGCGCGGCGTCGCCGGGGCGTTCGGGCGGGTCGCCAACGCCCTGTGGGTCTGGCTGCCGCTGTGCGGGCTGTTCATGCTGCCGTTCGCGCGCCCCCCGTGGTCGCTGCTGCACCTCGACCTCGCGGTGCTGCTGGCCTTCTCGGTCTCCTACGCATTCTTCAACGCGTCCGAGATCGGGGTCTCGGTCCCGCTCGTGTATCCGCTGCTCGGCTATCTCCTCGCGCGCATGCTCGGGATCGCGTTCTCGCGGGCGCGCGGGCGCGAGCCGCCGGCACTTCGGCTGGCCGTGCCCGCCAAGGCGCTCGGGATCGCGGCCGTGTTCATCCTCGGGGCCCGCACTGGGCTGAACGTCATCGGCTCGAACGTGATCGACGTCGGCTACGCCGGTGTGATCGGGGCCGACCACTTCGCCGCCGGCGCGCCGGTGTACGGCCACTTCCCGCTCGACAACCAGCGCGGCGACACCTACGGCCCAGTCCTCTACTACGCCTACATCCCGTTCGAGGCGCTGCTGCCGTGGAGCGGGACGTGGGACGACCTGCCGGCCGCCCACGCGGCGGCGGTCGCCTTCGACCTACTCACCGCGGCGGGGCTGTGGCGGCTCGGCCGCAGCCTGCGCGGGCCGGACCTCGGCGCGCTGCTCGCCTACGCGTGGGCGACGTTCCCGTTCACGTTGCTCGTCGCCAACTCGAACGCGAACGACGGGCTGGTCGCGCTGCTGGTCACCGCCGCCATGTTGATGCTGGCCCGCCCCGCGGCGCGCGGGGCGATCCTCGCCGCGGCCGCGCTGACGAAGTTCGCCCCGATCGTGCTGGCGCCGTTGTTCGCAACCTACGGCACGCCTCGCCGGCGCTCGCTCGCGCTGACCGCGGCCGGCTTCGTCCTGGCCGCCGCCGTCGCGCTCGCGCCCGTCGCCCACGGGGACGGGCTGAGCACGTTCTACGACCGCACGCTCGGCTACCAGGCCGACCGCGGGTCGCCGTTCTCGCTCTGGGGGCTCTATGACCTCCCCGGCCGCAGCGTCGCGCTGGTCCTCGTGCTCGTGCTGGCGGCGGTCGTCGCCTTCGTCCCGCGTCGCCGCGACCCGGTCGGCGTCGCCGCGCTGGGCGCGGCCGTGCTGATCGCGCTCCAGCTCGCGCTGGAGCACTGGTTCTACCTCTACCTCGTCTGGTTCCTGCCGCTGTCGCTCGTGGCGCTGCTGGCCGGTCGCAGGACCGGCTCGATCGACTCGGCGCCAGAGGAGCCGGCCGCGGAGCGGATGACGACCGCCATCAGCCACGGGTCCTCGTCGGAGGAGTCGTAGCGCATCGGCATGTGGCTGCGGAAGACCGCGATCGACTGCTCGCGCTTGACGCCGATGACCCCGCCGCGCGCGCCGGTCATGCCGACGTCGGTGATGTAGGCGGTTCCGCCGGGGAGCACGCGCGCGTCGGCGGTCGGGACGTGCGTATGGGTCCCGACGACGGCGGTGACGCGGCCGTCGAGGTACCAGCCCATGGCGACCTTCTCGCTCGTCGCCTCGGCGTGCATGTCGACGAGCACGTGGTCGGCGCCCGCGACCTCTCGCAGCGCCTCCTCGATCGTCGTGAACGCGGGCGTCGCGGTCTGCATGAACAGGTTCCCCGACAGGTTCACGACGCCGAGTGAGCCGCCGTCGCGCTCGAACACGCAGGTGCCGTGGCCGGGCTGGGTGCGCATGAAGTTGGCGGGGCGCAGGATGTAGGGCTGCTGGTCGAGGTAGGGCCAGACCTCGCGGTGGCGATAGGTGTGATTGCCGAGCGTGATCACGTCGACGCCCGCCGCGAACAGCTCGTCGGCGTGCTTGGGTGTGATGCCGATGCCGCCCGCGGCGTTCTCCCCGTTGGCGACGACGAAGTCCAGCCCGTACTCCTCGCGCAGCCCGGGGAGCAGCGCCTTGAGCGTGCGGCGGCCGGCGGAGGCGACGATGTCGCCGACGAAGAGGATCGCGCTCACGCGAGGGAAGCTAGCGGCCGCGGGGCGCATACTGGGGGAATGCGAGCCTCAGAGACCGACACCGGGGCGGACGCGGCGCCGGAGGAGGACGTCGCACCCGAGGAGCGCGGGGACGCGCCCGAGGGCCCGCTCCCGCTCGGGTCGCCGACCGCGCGGCCGCCGGCCCGCGTGGCGCCGGTCCTGGTGCCGCGCTGGATCCAGCTCGTCATGCTGCCGCTCCTGCTGCTCGGAGCGTGGGCGGTCGCGCGCGCGGCCGGCCCGGTGCTCCTGCTGTTCATCGTCGCCGGCCTGATCGCGCTGCTGCTCAACCCGTTCGTGACCTTCCTGCGGCGCCTCGGCTTCCCGCGCGGTGTCGCGGTGGCGACCGTCTTCCTCGTGCTCGTGACGGGCAGCGCCGGGGTGGGGGTCCTGCTCGCCGACCCCATCGCCAACCAGGTCTCCTCGTTCCGCGACAGCGTGCCGGGCGTGGTCGACGACGCCAACGCCTCGATCGCCGACTTCCAGAGCTGGCTCGACCGCAACGGCATCGACCTGCAGGTCTCCAAGCCCGGCCGCACCGCGGTCGAGTCGCTCGGCGACCGGATCGCGCAGGGGTCGGGCGAGCTCGCCACCTTCACCCGCGACGCGCTGCTGCGGATCGCCGAGGGCTCGATCGCGGTGATCCTGATCATCGTCCTCTCGATCTACATGCTGGTCTACGGCGAGCGGATCGGCACGGGGGTGCGCAGCGTCGTGCCGCCGGGCGACGGCTCGGCCGAGGATGACTTCCCGACGCGGATCCAGGGCGCGGTGTTCGGCTACGTGCGCGGCCAGCTGCTGTTCTCGCTGATCATGGGCACGAGCGCGGGCGTGTGCCTGTGGATCCTCGGGTCGCTGGGAATCTTCCCCGAGGGCAGGACCTACGCATTCGCGTTCGGCGCCTTCTACGGCTTCGCCGAGCTCATCCCTTACGTCGGTCCCGCCGTCGGAGCGTTTCCGCCGGTGGTCATCGCGCTGCTCAGCCCGGAGCCGCTCGACGCGGTGTGGCTCTCGATCATGTTCACCGCGCTGCAGCAGATCGAGGGCCACATCGTGGCGCCGAACATCTTCGGCCACGCCTTGCGCATCAACCCCCTGCTCGTGATCTTCGCGCTGCTGCTCGGGGGGCAGATCTACGGCTTGCTGGGGGCGTTCATCTCGCTCCCGATCGCGGCTGTGGTCCGCGAGACGGTCGTCTACCTGCGCCGCCACCTGGTGCTCGAGCCGTGGCCGCGCTCCCCCGCGGCGGCGCCCAAGGGCGCCGGGGTCGGCACGGAGGGCGCGGCCTGCCCGGAGTGCGGAGCGGGGCTGACCCCGGGCGCAGCACGCTGCGGCGCCTGCGGGACCGAGCTGGGCGATCCCGACGAGGCCGCCGCGGCGGCGTCCGCCGGGCCGTCGTGACGGACGTCGCCGCCACCGCACCCGTCGCCCTGACCGCCGACGGCGTCTCGAAGGCGTACGGCGACCGCCGCGCGCTCCAGGGCGTCTCCTTCAGCGCCCACCGCGGCGAGCGGATCGCGATCATCGGGCCCAACGGCGCGGGCAAGACGACGCTGCTGCAGATCCTCGCGGGATCGCTCACGCCGAGCGGCGGGTCGGTGTCGCTCGTGGGGGGCGAGATCGGCTGGGTGCCGCAGCAGCCGGCGCTGTACTCGAAGCTCTCGGTGGCCGAGAACCTGCGCCTGTTCGCGCGCCTCGAGCGCTGCCCCGACGTCGAGGCGACCGTCGAGCGCATGCTCGACCAGACCGGCCTGCGCGACCGCGCGCGCGACGAAACGGGCTCGCTGTCGGGCGGCAACCGCCAGCGCGTCAACGTCGCGATCGGCCTGCTCGCCGAGCCCTCGGTGCTGCTGCTCGACGAGCCGACTTCTTCGCTCGACCCGCGCCAGCGCGAGCGCCTGTGGACCTTCGTGAGCGGCCTGGCCGAGGGCGGCACCGCGGTCGTCTACGCGACCCACAACGTCGCCGAGGCCGAGCGCTTCGCCGACCGCGTGCTCGTCCTGGCCGACGGCGAGCTGCTGTTCTCGGGCAGCCCGCGCGAGCTGGAGCGCACCGTCGGCGGCGACGCGCAGGCCGACTTCGAGTCGGCCTTCGTCAGCTTCCTCCACGAGCGGGGTCACTGATGCGCTGGCTGCTGCTCAAGGACCTGCAGATCCTGCGCCGCTCGCCGCTGCTGGTCGGGGTGCTCGTCGGCTACTCCGTCCTCGTGTCGCTGGTCGCCGGACTCGCGCTCTCGTCGGGGCCGAGCAAGCCGACCGTCGCCTTCGCCAACCTCGTACCGCCCGAGAAGTCGCGGGTCGCGCTCGGCGGCCGCCAGGTCGACGCCACCAAGTACGCCGACAAGCTGTTCGCGAAGGTCATCCCGATCCGCGTGAAGACGCGCGCCCAGGCGATCGCCAAGGTCCGCTCCGGCGAGGCGCTGGGCGCGCTCGTGGTCCCCGCCGATGTCACGGAGAAGCTGCAGGGCACGCTGGGCCTCAGCGGCGCCGGGCGCCCGACGGTCGAGGTCTACTTCAACGCGGACAACCCGCTCAAGCGCCAGTTCGTGCAGGACACGATCACCTCCACGCTGGCCGAGGCGAACCAGGCGATCTCCGCTGAGGTCCTGCGCGAGTCGGCGCGCTATCTCAACGTCATCGTCGCGGGCGGGAAGGTCGCGCTGCCGATCATCGGGTCGGTGGACATCCTCGGCCTACGCAACGCGCAGACGATCGTCGACGCGGCGCGGGCCGGGCTGCCGGCGGACGCTCCGGAGCGCGCCGCGCTCGCCCAGGTCTCGCGCTTCGCCCGCCTCGCCGCCGACAACCTCGACCTCTCCAAGCCGATCCTCGCCTCGATCAGCTCGCCCGTGCGCGTGAAGGAGACGATCGTCGCGGGCTCCAAGTCGTCGCTCAGCGCGTTCGCGGCTGAGGCGGCGGTGATCGGCTCGATGATGTTCGTCGCGCTCCTGCTGGCGGCAGGGATGCTCGCGCTCGAGCGGGAGGAGAACGCGTTCGGGCGGCTCATCGGCGGCCTGGTGAGCCGGACGGAGCTCGTCGCCGAGAAGGTCGTCCTGGCGGCGCTGGCGGCGTTCGCGCTGACGACCGTGATGCTCGGGATCCTCGGCGCGCTGATCGGGCTCGACTTCGGCCGCTCGCCGCTGTGGCTCATGGTGCTCGCGGTCGGCTCGGTCGCGTTCGGGGCCATGGGCGTCGCGATCGGCGGCGCCGCGCGCGAGGTCCGCTCGGCCTCGCTGGCCGCCTTCGTGGTCTCCCTGCCGGTCGCGGCGCTCTCGCTCGTGCCCTCGGGGGCGGTCGCGAGCGGCGTCTACGACGTGATCCACGTCATCTCCGCCGCGTTCCCGTTCCGGCCCGGGATGCGAGCGCTCGACGCGGCGATCAGCGGCGGCGACCTGCTCGTCCCGCTGCTGCACCTCGCCGCGCTCGCGCTCGTCTTCTCAGCGCTCGCGCGCCTGTCTCTCAGGCGCTTCGCGTAACCACCACTACCATCGGGCCATGGCCTTCCCCGCCACCCGCCTGCGCCGGCTGCGCGCGACGACCGGCATCCGCGACCTCGTGCGCGAGACCGAGCTGGCGGCGCGGCACCTCGTCTCCCCGATGTTCATCGTCGCCGGGAGCAGCGGCCGGACGCCGATCCCCTCGATGCCGGGCGTCGACCACCTCTCGATCGACGCAGCGGTGCGCGAGGCGGGCGACGTCCACGCGCTGGGCATCCCCGCGGTGCTGCTGTTCGGGTTGCCGTCGTCCAAGGACGAGGAGGGCTCGGGCGCCTGGGACGACGAGGGTCCCGTCCAGCTCGCGACGCGCGCGATCAAGGCCGCCTATCCCGACCTGCTGGTGATCTGCGACCTCTGCCTGTGCGGGTACACGAGCCACGGACACTGCGGCGTGCTGCGGGCCGACGGCGCCGTCGACAACGACGCGACGCTCGAGCTGCTCGCCCGCACCGCCGTCTCGCAGGCCGCCGCCGGCGCGGACGCGGTCGCGCCGAGCGACATGATGGACGGGCGCGTGGGCGCGCTGCGCGCGGCGCTCGACGAGAACGGGTTGTCCGAGACGTCGATCATCGCCTACTCCGCGAAGTTCGCCTCCGCCTTCTACGGCCCGTTCCGTGAGGCCGCCGACTCGGCCCCCTCCCGCGGCGACCGCCGCGGCTACCAGATGGACCCGGCCAACGCGCTCGAGGCCGAGCGCGAGGCCGAGCTCGACGCGGCCGAGGGCGCCGACGTCGTGATGGTCAAGCCAGCGCTCCCCTACCTCGACGTGATCCGCCGGGTCAAGGAGCGCACGCGCCTCCCGGTGGCCGCCTACAACGTCAGCGGCGAGTACGCGATGATCAAGGCCGCCGCTGCGGCGGGCTTCCTCGACGAGCGAGCCGCCGTGCTCGAGGTCCTGACCGGGATCCGCCGCGCCGGCGCCGACATCGTCATCACCTACCACGCCAAGGACGTCGCCAGATGGCTCCAGTAGCCCAGCCGAAGGTGCGATCGCGCAAGGACGGAAGCGCGATCCCCCTCGATGAGACCGACAAGAAGCTGCTCAACCTGATGCAGGGCTCCTTCGAGCTGTGCGCGCACCCGTTCGCGCACGTCGCGCAGCTCGCGGGGATCGGAGAGGAGGAGGTGCTGACGCGCGTCAAGCGCCTGCTCGACGGCCGCATCATCCGCGAGATCACGCCGATCTTCGACACGCGCGCGCTCGGCTACTCCTCGATGCTCGTGGCCGCCAAGGTCGACCCGGAGCACCCGCACCGCGCCGCCCAGTTCATCAACACCCACCCAGGTGTCACGCACAACTACCTGCGCGACCACGACTTCAACCTCTGGTTCACGCTCGCCACCGAGCCAGGCTCGCCGCTCGGCCTTGACGGCACGATTGACATCATCAAGGCGAAGACCGGCGCGCACTCGATCCGCCAGCTGCCGACGCTGAAGCTGTTCAAGATCCG
>JBDTMF010000001.1:0-79204 GCA_039934455.1 Solirubrobacteraceae bacterium | reverse complement strand
TCGTTCATCCAGTCCCACTGGCCGTGCATCACGTTGTGGCCGATCTCCATGTTCTCGAGGATCTTGGCCAGCGAGAGGGTCGCCGTCCCCGCCGCCCACAGCGGCTTGTAGCGCGAGCCGACGAGCAGCACGCGCCCGAGCAGCGCCAGCCGGCGATGCAGCGCGATCATGCTGCGGATGTAGCGCGCGTCGCGGTCGCCGAGGTCGTCGTGGACCTCGTCGTGCAGCGCGTCGAACTCCTTGCCGATCGCCTCGATCTGCTCGGGCGTCAGCTTGTGCAGCGGGTTCTCCATCTCGGTGGGCATGCGTGTCCTTCGCTCGTGTTCAGAGTTCGATCTCGACGGGTCCCTCAGGGGCGTTGATGCAGGTCCGCACCATCTCCCCGCGCGAGCCGGTGACCTTCCCGGTGCGCAGGTCGCGGATCTCGCCCGACTTCAGCTCTCCGACGCAGGTGTGGCAGATGCCCTCTCGGCATCCGAACGGCAGCGTGAGGCCGGCCTCCTCGCCGGCCACCAGGATCGGCTGGCTGCCGTCCGACTGCGCCTCGCAGTCGCTCTTGAGGAACTTGATCGTGCCGCCCTCGCCCTCCTCGGCCTCGCCGCGGATGGGCTGGAAGCGCTCCATGTGGAGGCGGTCGCAGTCGGCGTGCTCGTCCCAGTGCTCGTCGAGCGCGTCGAGCAGCTCCGCCGGGCCGGAGATGAACGCCTCGCGCTCCTTCCAGTCCGGGCACAGCCGCTCGAGGTCGGCGGGCTCGAAGCGGCCCATCTCGCCCGTGAGCTGCTCGTGCAGGCGGAAGCCGGGGTTGCGCTCCTCGATGGCCCGCAGCTGCTCGCCGAAGATGACGTCGTCGGGCGTGCGCGCGGAGTGGATGAGCAGGACGTCGCCGAGCGCCTCCCGGTGCTCGAGGCTGCGCAGCATGCTCATGATCGGTGTGATCCCGCTGCCGGCGCTGATGAACAGCAGCTTCTCCGGGAGCGGGTCGGGGAGCACGAACTCCCCCTCCACACCGCCCAGCGAGACGATGCTGCCCGGGCGCCCGCGGCGCACGAGGTAGGGCGAGACGACGCCCTCGTCGACGTTCTTGATCGTGATCGAGATGAAGCCGTCGGGCCGCCCCGGGTCCGAGGTCAGGGAGTAGGCGCGCCAGTGGCGGCGGCCGTTGATGTCGAGGCCGATGCGCAGGTGCTGGCCCGCCTGATGGCCCTCCCACTCGTAGCCCGGGCGGATCAGCACCGTCGCCGCGTCGGGTGTCTCCGCGTCGATGCTCTCGATCTTGCCGCGCAGCTCGCGCGTCGACCACAGCGGGTTGATGAGCTCGAGGTAGTCGTCGGGGAGCAGCGGCGAGGTGAACGCGCGGATCGCGTTCAGCAGCCGTCGCTGCAGCTTCGGGACCTTCGGATCTGCGCCTCGCTCTGCCACCGGGACCGGGCATCCTAGCCATCAATGAGAACGACTGTCACACTTCCGTTCACATGGCAACGCGGCCATCCCCTCCCCAGCGGGCCCGCGAGCGGGAGCGGGAGCTCGTCCGCGCGACGCGCGCGCTGTTCGACGAGCGCGGCATGCTGGACGCGCCGGTCGAGGAGATCGCCCGCGAGGCGGGCATCGCGCGCGGGCTGATCTACCGCAGCTTCTCCTCCAAGGAGGAGCTGTTCGTGCTCGCGGTCACCGACTACCTCGCCGAGCTCGAGACGGCGATCGCGGCGGCGACCGCGGGCGAGACCGAGCCGATCGTCCGGCTCGAGCGGCTCACCGAGGCCTACGCGCGCTACTGCCTGCGCTACCCGGCCTTCCTCGACGCCTGCATCTCGTTGATGCACCGGCCCGCGCTGGAGTTGTCGGAGATCGTGTCCGACTCGATCTGGCTGCGCCTCGGGCAGGGGATGGCGCGCTGCCTGGACCACTCGGCGGCCGCGCTGCGCGCCGGCACCGAGGCCGGGGTCTGGAACGTCGAGGACGCGGACTACACGGCCAACGTCCTGTGGACGCAGGGCCTCGGGCTGATGCACCTCGCGCGCATCGGCGTTGGCGTCCGCAGCATGGCCCCCGGGGTCCCCGCGCTGTTCCCGGTCGCGCCCGAGCAGATCGTGCGCACGTGCATCGAGAGCGCACTCGCCAACGTGCGCACACAGCGGGTTCGACCGGACTTCTGACCGGGCGAGGCTTCAGGCTGTCGCCCGGTGACCCCGGCCGCGCGCACGCTCCGCACCCTGATCGTGGCCGCGCTGGTGGCCTCCTTCGCGCTGGCGTGGGGCGCCGAGGGCTTCTGGATCTGCCTGCCGGGCGCGCTCGTGCTCGCGTCCGCGGAGCCGAACCCGCGCGCGGGGCTCGCCGCCGCCGCGCTCGTCGTCGCGCTGGCGGCGATCGCGGCGCCGCCCCCGCCGCTGCCGGCCGCTGTCGTCGTGCCCCTGTCGGTCGGGATCCTGCTCGCGCTGCGCGCGCGGCTCGAGCGCGAACGTGATGCGATGCGGCGCTTCGCCCTGCGCGACCCGCTCACGGGCCTCGCCAACCGGCGCGCGCTCGACGAGCGCCTCGGCTACGAGATCGCGCGCCACACGCGGCACGGCGAGTCCTTCGCGGTGCTCGCGCTCGACCTCGACGGCTTCAAGCTCGTCAACGACCGCTTCGGCCACGAGGCCGGCGACGAGCTGCTGCGCGACGCCGCCGCCGCGCTCGTCGACGTCGTGCGCGCGCAGGACACCGTGGTGCGTCTCGGCGGCGACGAGTTCTGCGTGCTCGCGCCGCAGACCGGCCAGGCCGGCGCCGACCACCTGATCGCGCGCGTACGCGCCGCGCTGGCGGGCGTGACGGCCGGTCTGAGCGGCCTCAGCGCCAGCATGGGCACCGCGGTCTTCCCGGCCGACGGCACCACGCCCGAGGCGCTGCTCGCCGCCGCCGACCTCGCGGCGCTCGAGGCCAAGCGGCGCGCCCGCAGCGGGCGCGCGCGCCGCCAGGCTGCCTGACCTTCGGCCTCGCGGGGTAGTGCCCCGGAAAACGGCTGGAGGAGACGCATGTCACAGGAGAGCGTTGGGGTGGGACAGCGGGCGAAGAGCTTCGTCGCGCAGGCGAAGCGGCGCGCCGGCGTGGGCGACGCGCCGCTGGTCACGGAGGCCGGCGGCCGCGCCGAGGGCATGAGCGAGGCGTTCCGCGCGTTCGGCGAGGGCGACATCGACCGCTTCCTCGACGCCTTCGCCGACGACGTCCAGTGGTCGGCGCCCAGCGGAGAGAACTTCCCCGGCGGCGGCGAGCACGAGGGCCGTGACGCCATCCGCGAGGTGTTCGTCGAGGACGCGAAGCGCAGCTACGCGTCGTTCGGCTTCCGCCCCGAGCGCTACCTCGAGTCGCCGGGCGAGAACGTCGTCGTCGCCTTCGGGGCGTTCGTCGGCGAGCCGGCTCAGGGCACCCGGCAGCTCGACGAGCCGGCCGTCCAGATGTGGGAGTTCGACGGCGACAAGGTCGTCTTCGTCGGCATCTACACCGATTCGGCAGGGTTCCCGGGCGTCGTGACCGAGGAGGAGGAGGCGGAGCGCGAGGAGAAGGCCGAGCAGAAGGACGAGCAGGCGGAGCAGAAGGACAGCAAGGAGGACGCTGAGGAGGGCAGCGACTCGGTGTAGCCGGACGACACGATCCCCATCCCGCGCTGAGGAGATTTCACGTTACGGTCGGCAACTGCCGACCAATGAGCATGGCTTCCGTGTCAAGCCCTTCGCAGGGCATGCATCGGCCGTGGCCCATCCGCGCGCTCATCGCGCTCGGCCTCGCCCTGACCGCCGTCTATGCGGCGCGCGCGCTCGGTGTCGGGAGCAATGGCCCGGATGACCCCTTCCCGGCGGGCGCGTACTACGGCTGCGGGATCATCGCAATGATCGTCTGTGCGTGGCGCGCCGTCGCGGTCCGTGAAGAGCGCGCCGTATGGGTGCTGATCGCGCTCGCCTTCTTCCTGCTGTTCGCCGGCAATACGATCTACGTCGTGCTCTACGGCGCCGCGACGGCGCCGGTGCCGTCCGCCGCCGACGTGCCGTGGCTCGCGGTCTACGTTCCGCTGGCGGCGGCCCTGGGGCTGCGCGTCCACGCAGCCGGCGGCGTGCGTGGCGTCGTGCTCCTCGACGTCCTGATCGCGATCAGCGCGCTCGGCTCGATCACGGCGGCGTTCGTCGTCGAGGCGATTCTCGCCGGCGGCTCCTCCTCCACCGCCGAACTCGCGACCACCCTCGCCTATCCGGTCGCCGATCTCGTGCTCATCACCCTCCTCGTCCCGCTGGCCGCCGCGAACGGCTGGCGCTTCGGGCGCGCGGCCGGGCTGATGGCCGCATGCTTCGCCTGCTGGGCGGTGACGGACATGGTCCACGCCGTCGAGATCGTCCGCGGGACCTATCTCCTCGGCGGCATCGCGGACATCGGCTGGCTCGGCCCGTTCGTGCTGCTCGGCTTCACGGCGTGGATGCGCCCCGACCCTCCCGCCGAGCGACAGTCGCCGGGCTGGCCCGCGCTCGCGGTGCCCGCGGGCTTTGCGCTGGTCGCGCTCGGGATGCTGGTCTACGCCGCGGCGGCAGACCCGGGTCCGCTGGCCATCGCCCTCGCGGCGGCGGCGCTGGTCTTCGTGATCGCCCGTTTCGTCCTCACGTTCCGCAGCTACCTCGGCGTGCTCCGAGACGCCGAGTACGAGGCGACGACCGACGCATTGACGGGCCTGGGCAACCGCCGCGCGCCGCGCGCCGACCTCGAGGCGGCGGTCGCGGCGCGCGCCGCTGCGCAGCTGCTGCTGTTCGACCTCAATGGCTTCAAGGGCTACAACGATGCGTTCGGCCATCCGGCCGGCGACGCGCTGCTGGCGCGCCTCGGCCGCTGCCTCCGCGACGCCGTCGGCGCCGCGGGCACCGCCTACCGGATGGGCGGGGACGAGTTCTGCGTCCTGCTGGGCCCCGGCGCGGGGGAGCAGACCGTCAGCGCTGCGCTCGCCGCCCTCTCCGAGCGCGGCGACGGCTTCGCCATCTCGGCCTCACAGGGCCGTGCGGTTCTCCCTGCGGAGGCGTCGACCGCGGCCGAGGCGCTGCGCACCGCCGACCACCGGATGTACCAGGACAAGCGCTCCGTGCGCGGGGCCGCCGGCGAGCAGGCCACGCACGCGCTGCTGCGCGTGCTGGTCGAGCGCCACCCCGACGTCGGCGACCACTCCCAGGGCGTCGCCGACCTCGCCGAGGCCGTCGCCCATCACATGGGCGCGACCGACGAGCAGGCGCGCGAGGTGCGCGCCGGCGCCACGCTGCACGACATCGGCAAGGCCGCGATCCCGGACGCGATCCTCAGCAAGCCCGGCCCGCTCGACGAGGGCGAGCGCGCGTTCATGCAACGGCACACGCTGATCGGCGAGCGCATCGTGGCCGCCGCCCACGCGCTCGCGGGCGTGGCCAAGCTCGTGCGCTCCTCCCACGAGCGCTGGGACGGCGGCGGCTACCCCGACGGGATAGCCGGCGACGCGATCCCGCTCGGCGCGCGCATCATCTTCGTCTGCGACGCGTTCGACGCGATGCTCGCCGACCGCCCCTACTCCTCTTCGCTCGCGTTCGAGCCCGCGCTGGCTGAGCTCGAGCGCTGTGCCGGGAGCCAGTTCGACCCGCGCGTCGTCGCGGCGTTCGTCGCGGTCTCGCGCGTGCGCGCCACGAGTCCGCTGGCCGTCTGACGCGTCGGTCGCGGCAGCGGGACGTCCGGTTCAGCGCGCTCGCCGTTCGGGCACCGGGCGCAGCAGCTCGGTCGCGGTCCTGACCGCGCGGGTTGCGGCGGCGGCAAGGTGCCGCGCGAGCGAGAGCACGTCGCCGCTCGCCCGCGCGGGGATCCCGTCGGCCACGCGCGCCTCCGCCATCGGCTCCCACAGTGCTCCGGGCATGCCGGCCGGCTCCGTCCCCGTGCGGAACCAGCGGTCGACGAAGACCAGCAGCAGCTCGGCCGCCGGGCGGGCGTGCCGGTACAGGCGGCGGACGAGGCGGGACTCCCCGCCGACGATCCGGTCGTGCCGCGGCGCGAGCGCCGCTTCGACCAGCATCGCCGCCACCACCTCGGCCTCATAGGCGTCGGGGAGCGTCGCCGGGGCGCGGCCGGTGCCGCTCGTCGCCCGCCCGTAGATCGGCGTGTTGATCGGGCCGGGGCTGACCATGGCCACGCGCACGCCGCTCCGCTGCTCGCGCTCCTCGATCTGCAGCGTCGTGAGGAAGCCGCGCAGCGCATGCTTGGAGGCCGCGTAGCTCGAGAACGCCGGCAGCGGCATGCCGGCCATGATCGACGAGGTCGCCACGATCACCCCGCGGGTCCTGCGCAGCTCCGGCAGCGCCGCGCGCAGGAGGTTGACCGCGCCGGTGAACGTGATCGCGACCGTGCGGTCGAAGTCATCCGCCTCCACCTCGAGGAAGTGGCCGAACGCCACCGCCCCGGCGTTCGACACCACGACGTCGAGGCCGCCGAGCGCACGCACGGCCGCCGCGACCGCCGCGACCGCCTGCGCCCGGTCGGCGAGATCCGCCGGGATCGCGTGCGCGGCGACACCGTGCCGCCGGCCCATCGCCGCGGCCTGCTCGAGCGCCGCCTCGCCGCGCGCGACCAGCGCGCGCTCGGCGCCCTCGCGCGCGAAGCGCTCGACCGCCGCCAGGCCCACGCCGCTGGTCGCGCTGGTGATGAGGACGCGCTGCCCCGAGAGACTCGTCATGTTCCCCGTACGGGTCACCGGCCTGGAAGGCGCGGACGCCGAGGTGCCGGTTTCAGCCGCCGACGCGCGCCGCGAGCAGGCAGACGTCGTCGACGTGCTCGGGGTCGTGCAGCGCGCGGACGACCGCGCCGACGAACGACTCGGCGCTCTCGTCCCGGTGGCTCGCCGCCACCCGCAGCAGCCGCTCCATGCCGTCCGTCAGCGACTCCGTGCGACGCTCGACCAGGCCGTCGGTGTAGAGCAGCACGGTGCTCCCGGGGGCGAGCGTGATCGCCGCCTCGCCGCGCGGCCCGTCGGATGCGGGGTAGACGTCCAGCGGCGTCGAACGCCCGTCCCAGGCGAAGCACGGCTCCTCCCCCGGGGCCAGGATCAGCGGCGGCGGGTGGCCGGCACAGGCGTAGCGCAGGCGCCGCGAGCCGAGCCCGAGCTGGGCGCAGAGCAGCGTGGTCATCCGGCCGACCTCGTGCCGCCGCGCGTACGCGTCGAGAGCGTCGAGGAGGCGGCCCGGCGCCAGGCCGGTCGACGCGAGCGCGCGCACCGCGCTGCGCAGCTGCCCCATCGTCGCCGCGGCGCCGATCCCGCGGCCGACGACGTCGCCGATGACCAGGCCGATCGTGTCGGCCTCGTCGAGCCAGAACGCGTCGTACCAGTCGCCCCCGACGTCGAGGCCGCTGACGGCCGGGCGGTAGACGACGCCGACGTCCAGCCCGGGCGCCGCCGGCAGGCTGCCCGACAGCAGGCTCCGGCTGAGCTCCCGGGCGGTCTCCTGCTCCTGGCGCCGCGCGCGCAGCAGCTCGTCCTCGTAGCGGCGCCGGTCGGTCGCGTCGAACACCGTCGTCCGGATCCGCTGCGGCCGACCGTGCTCGTCGTCGTGCTGCACGGAGTTGATCAGCGCCGGCAGGCGCGTTCCGTCCGCGCGCACGATCTCCACCGCGATCTCGCGCACCGTGCCCTGCATCCGCAGGAGCGGCGCGTAGTGGGTCTCGTGGTAGATCCGGCCCCCGGGCGAGAGCAGGTCCTGGAAGCGCCGTGCGCCCACGAGGTCCTCCCGCCGCAGCCCCGTCCACGCCTCGAAGGTCCGGTTCACCCGCACGATCGTCCCGTCGGGCAGCGTCGAGAGGTACCCGCAGGGCGCATCCTCGAAGAGATGCTCCGCCGAGTCCTCGGGGGCCTCGCCTTCGATCGTCACGCCGCCAGGAAGGCCTCGATCGCGCCGACCGTCTCCTCGGGCGCGCTCAGGTTCGGGCAATGGCCGGTGGCGGCGAGCCGCACCAGCCGGCTGTCGGGCAGCTCCCGGTCGACGTACTCGCCCACCACGTCGGGAGCGATCACGTCGTCCGCGCACTGCAGGACGAGGCTCGGCGTCCGCACCCGCGCGAGGTCGGCGCGGTTGTCGGACATGAACGCCACCCGCGCGAAGTGCCGTGCGATCTCCGGGTCGGCGCGGCAGAAGCTGTTGGTCAGCTCCTCGCCGAGCTCAGGCCGATCCGCGTTGCCCATGATCACCGGCGCCATCGCGCCCGACCAGCCCAGGTAGTTGCTGTCCATCGACTCGAGCAGGCCCTCGATGTCCTCGCGCGAGAAGCCGCCGGCGTAGTCGCCGTCGTCGATGTAGCGCGGTGAGGGCCCGACCAGCACCAGCCGCCCGAAGCGCTCGGGCTCCTCGGCGGCGGCCAGCACACCGATCATCGCGCTGACCGAATGGCCGACGAAGACGACGTCGGTCAGGTCGAGCTCGCGGCAGATCTCCAGCACGTCGCCGGCGTAGCCGTGCAGCGACGCGTAGCGGTCGCGGTCGAAGGCCGACGCGTCGGAGCCGCCCGCGCCGACGTGGTCGAAGAGCACCACCCGGTGGTCCTCGGCGAACTCCGGCCACACGAACCGCCACATGTTCTGGTCGCAGCCGAAGCCGTGGGCGAAGACCATCGGCCGCCCGTCCTGCGGCCCGTGCTCCACGACGTTGTTGCGTTCGAGCGCAGTCATGCACGATGTATACCGCCGCGGGCGCTTCGCGTCGAAGCAGCGGCCCGGTCAGGCCGCCATCTCGTCGAGGAGACGCCGGACGCGGCCGTCGATGTCGTCGCGGATCCGCCGCACGCCGTCGAGGTCGGCCTCGGCGGGGTCGTCGAGGTCCCAGTCCTCGTAGCGCTTGCCCGGATAGATCGGGCACGCGTCGCCGCAGCCCATCGTGATCACGACATCGGCGGCCCTGACGGACTCGGCCGCGAGCGGCTTGGGGCGTTCCCCGGCGAGGTCGAGGCCGAGCTCCGACATCACCGCGAGCACGTCCGGGTTGAGCTGCTCGGCCGGCGCGCTGCCGGCGGAGCGGACGGTCACGCGCCCCTGCGCGTGATGGTCGAGCAGGGCGGCGGCCATCTGGCTGCGGCCGGCGTTGTGGACACAGACGAAGAGGACTTCGGGCACGCGTCGTGATGATACGCATTGAGGTTCATCACTTCAATCGATATACATAGATCGATGGCGATCGATCTGGAGCTTGCCCCCAAGCAGAAGCGCGCAGCCGGCGAGCCGTGTTGCGAGCCCGTCGTCTACCCCGACGTCGCGCGCGGCCAGGCGGTGCGGATGGCCGACGTCGCGAAGGCCCTCGGCGACCCGGTGCGGCTGCAGCTCGTCGACGTCCTGCGCAAGCACGCGGGCAAGGTCTGTGTGTGCGAGCTCGTCCCGCTGTTCGACCTCTCGCAGTCCACGCTGTCGCACCACCTCAAGAAGCTGCGCGAGGCGGGCATCGTCGACTCCGAGCGCCAAGGCCTGTGGGCCTACTACTACGTCCTTCCCGACGCATTCCAGGAGCTGTCCGCATGGCTGAAGTGACCTCGTCCGACATCCGCGAGACCGTCCGCGAGCGCTACGCCGCCGCCGCCCGAAAGGCGAGCGAGGGCGGTGGTTGCTGCGGGTCCGAGCCCGAGCGCTCGTGCTGCGGACAGGCTGACATCTCCACCGAGGAGTTCGGCTCCGCGCTCTACGGCGCCGAGGCGGGCGACGCGCCCCAGGCGGCGGTCGCGGCGTCGCTCGGCTGCGGCGTCCCGACCGCCGTCGCCGACCTGCGCCCGGGCGAGACCGTCCTCGACCTCGGGTCGGGTGCCGGCGCCGACGTGCTCATCAGCGCGGGCCGTGTCGCCCCCGGCGGCCGCGCGATCGGCCTCGACATGACCGACGAGATGCTCGCGCTCGCCCGCGCCACCGCCGCCGCGGCCGGCGTCGAGAACGCCGAGTTCCTCAAGGGCTATCTCGAGGACATTCCGCTCCCTGACGCGTCGGTCGACGTCGTGATCTCCAACTGCGTGATCAACCTCGCCGCCGACAAGCGCGTCGTGCTCGCCGAGGCCGCGCGCGTGCTGAAGCCGGGCGGGCGGTTCGCCGTCTCCGATGTCATCGCCGACGACGACATGGACGACGACACCCGCTCCGACATGCAGGAGTGGACCGGCTGCATCGCCGGCGCGCTGACCGAAGCCGAGTTCCGCGCCGCGCTGGCCGCGGCGGGCCTGGTCGACGTCGAGATCCGTCCGACCCACCGCGTGCACGCGCACGCCGGCTCGGCCATCATCCGCGCCCGCGCCGCCGGAGGCTGACCGCGATCTCCCGAACTTCGAGGGCCACAACCGGCTCCCGCCGGCCGAGCTGGAGGAGCTGCCGGCGGGCATCGGCGCCGTGATCGATGCGGCGGGGGCAGCTTCACCCTGCGGTACACCACGTTCGCGGTCACCGCGGAGAGCCGAGCAGCTCCACCAGCGTCCGGCCGCTCATGACCGACTCTGGCCGCTCGACGACGATGTCCGAGCCTGACCGTGCCTCGTCGTCGCGGCGCTTGATCAGCAGCCATTGCGGCTTGGCGCCCGGTCGCGTGCGCTGGAGCGCGAAGCCGCCGCGCAGCTTCTCGCCGTGCAGGACGAAGACGCCGTGGCCGCGCTCGAGCGCCTCCGGCCAGGCGACGCGGCCGCCCTGCTCGTAGGTGCCGCGATCCCACACGATCACGCCGCCACTGCGCTCACCACCGCGTCGCTCGCCGAGCGCGCCCTCGAAGTCGTTGTGGCCCAGGCCGTGATCCTCGACCTCGACGGCCAGGCGCTTGGCGGCGGGATCGAGCGACGGCCCCTTGGGCACCGCCCATGACCGCATCACGCCGCCGACCTCCAGGCGCAGGTCGTAGTGGTGGGCGGTCGCCTGATGCTCCTGGACGACGAACACCCCGGCGCTCACGCCGCGGATCGCGAACTGCTCGTGACCCTCGACGCGCGCCTGCTCGGCCGGACCGCCGTCGCCGATGAACGCCAGCAGCGCCTCCACCGCGCCGGGCGCCCCCTCGGCATGGACCTCTCCCGTCGGCCGCACCCAGCCCATGACACCCAGCTCTCGGGCCTCGGCGACCACCGCCTCGGCGTCGATCCGCCCGCCTGCGACCACGCGGAGGGCCCGGTTGCCGGCGGAGGACGCCATTGCGCGAGCGTAGCCGCTGGTCACGCACCCCGGCGCAATCGGCCGACGAGTCGTGCGAGCAGCCCGGGCCGGCTCGGCTCGACGTCCTCGCGCAGCGGCAGCCGCCCGGCCCTCCGGGCCTGCATCACGCAGGCTGAGTGGGCGTGGCGGCGCCGCGAGGCGTCCCCCTCGGGGACGACGAGCATGTGCGCGCTCAGCGCGGGGAGACGCCGCCCGCACAGCGGGCAGCGGTAGGTGCTCGGCTTGCGGTTCGCCGCCGGGCGCAGGGCGTACCAGCGAGCGTCGCGGAACGGGTCGGGCACGTCGCCAGGCTACGCGCCGGATCGACCGCTCAGGCCGAGGCGGCCCCGTACTCCTCGTCGCTGACGTGCTCGCCCCACGTGACCGGGCTGCCCGAGTCGTCGGCCTCCTGCATCGCGAGGTGGGTCATGAAGCGGTCCGGGGCGGCGCCGTGCCAGTGGTCCTCGCCGGGCTCGAAGAACACACGGTCGCCGGGGCGGATGACCTCGACCGGCCCGCCGCGCTTCTGGCAGCGCCCGACGCCCTCGGTGACGTAGATCGTCTGGCCGAACGGATGGGTGTGCCACGCGGTGCGGGCGCCGGGCGTGAAGTGCACGCTGGCGGCCCCCACCCGCGAGGGAGGCGAGGGCGTCGCGACGGTGTCGATGAACACGGCGCCGGTGAACCAGTCGCCCGGGCCGGGGGTGGTCTCGAGGGCGTTTCGGGTGAGCTGCATGGTGGTCTCTCCTGGGTTGAAGTGGTCAGGCGGCGGCGTGGGCCGCGGGCAGCACCGGCGCGCGGGACTTGCGCTGCTGGTCCCGGTGATGCTGAGCCTGCTCGGCAAGTGGGCGTGGTGGCTGCCCAAGCCACTTGACCGCGTCCTGCCCGCCGTCCGTCTCGGACACGCGTGAGGCATCCACACCGACGGCGGGGCTGAAGGCCGCTTGGCGAGCGATCGCCCGAACCGGGTTCGAACGACAGCGGTGCAACTTGGTAGCGCGCTGGTAGCACGGGCCAGGGGCGAACACTGACCCGTTAAGCACGAAAGCCCCCTGGCGAGAGGGGGCTTCCGATAGCGGGGGCAGGATTCGAACCTGCGACCTTCGGGTTATGAGCCCGACGAGCTACCTGGCTGCTCCACCCCGCGGCGTGCCTTGCATCTTACCAAGGGTCTCCGGGCTCTCAACCCTCGCGACGAGCTTTTGCACAGGACCGGCCCGAGCTTCGGTGACTCGGCCACGGGGCGATCGACTCGTAGCAGCGCGCGACCCCGCGGTCCATGTCCGTCAGGCGCTTGGTGTGCGTGAGGGAGCGGCTCGCCTTGACCGCGAAGACGACGTCGTGCGGCGTGTGGTGGACTCAGCCGTCGACCGCCGAGGGCTTCGCGAGCCGGTCGAAGGTCGCGTTGATTTCGACGGTGCCGAACCGCGTCGCGTAGTGCTCGAGCCACCGCCGCGCCGGTAGGCGCGGCGGGCAGAAGGTCGCCCTCCAGCTCGGGTACTGCCGGCCCGCGCAGCCGACGCGCACGGGCCGGCGAGTCACCGGCTCAGCCGCCGGCCACCTTGAACTTCACGATCGGCCCCTCCTGGCGGCAGTCGGAGAGGTCGCCCTCGCAGCTGATGCGGTGCGCCTGCCAGTAGTAGGTGCCGGGCGAGTTGAGCCAGAACGCCGGGAAGTCGAAGAACGGCGCCTTGAACTTGAACACGCCGCCCTTCTTGTGGGCGCGACCGATCGCCTCCTTGGTGCAGATCAGGCCCGTCTTGTCCTTCTTCCTGGACTTGCAGACGTGGACCCACACCTGCCCGGGGCCCTTCCCGCGGAGCTTGAACGTGGGCCTCTTACCGGCGGGCACGGACTTGCCGGCCTTCGGCGCGAGTGGCGTGATGCCGTGCTTGGTGGCGGCGGCTGCGGACGACGGCAGGAGGAGCAGGCCGGCGACGAGGAGCGTGAGCGTGAGTCTGGCTGACATGCGGCAACCCTAACCACCACAATGCGGCGCTCGCAATGGCGCGCTGTTTCGTCACCCGCCGGATCCCCGGTCCCGCCCTCGACAAGCTCGAGCAGGCCCACGACGTGGAGGTCTGGCCGCACCGGCTGCCCCCGACCGCGGAGGAGCTGCGCGAGCGCGCCGCGCGGGCCGAGGCGCTGCTGGCGCTGCTCACCGACACCGTCGACGAGGAGCTGCTGGCGGCAGCGCCCGCGCTGCGGGCGATCTCCAACTACGCGGTCGGCACCGACAACGTCGACCTCGACGCGGCGACCAGGCGCGGCATTCCCGTCGGCAACACCCCCGACGTCCTGACCGACGCCACGGCCGACCTCGCGTTCGCGCTCCTGCTCGCGCTGGCGCGGCGGCTCGCGGAGGGCGAGCGCGACGTGCGCGACGGTCAGTGGATCACGTTCGAGCCCGATCGCGCGCTCGGCGCGGAGGTCACCGGGGCGACACTCGGGATCATCGGCTTCGGGCGCATCGGGCAGGCGGTCGCGCGGCGGGCCGAGGGCTTCGGCATGGAGGTCCTGCACAGCGCGCGCTCGGGCGGCGTGCCGCTCGACGAGCTGCTCGAGCGCTCGGACTTCGTCTCGATCCACTGTCCGCTCACGAACCACACGCGCCATCTCATCGACGACGAGGCGCTCGCGCGCATGAAGCCGACCGCGCGCTTGATCAACACGGCGCGGGGCCCGATCGTCGACCCGGCCGCGCTCGAGCGGGCGCTGCACGAGCGCGCGATCGCCGGCGCGGCGCTCGACGTCACCGAGCCAGAGCCGCTGCCGGCCGACCACCCGCTGCTGCAGGCGCCGAACCTGCTCGTCGTCCCGCACGTCGGCTCCGCCACCGTGCGCACGCGCCATCGCATGACCGAGATCGCCGTGGACAACCTGCTGGCGGCGCTCGACGGCGAGCCGATGCCGCACCAGGCGAATTGACCCGCGTCGCGGTCGTCGACATCGGCTCGAACTCGACCCGCCTGCTCATCGCGGACGTCGGCTCCGGCGGACCGGTGACCGAGGTCGAGCGGCGCTCGGTCGTCACGCGCCTGGGCGAGGGCGTCGAGACCACCGGCGCGCTCGGTGATGAGCCGCGCGAGCGCGTGTACGCCGTGCTCGAGGAGTACGCCGCCGCGATCGCCGAGCACGGCGCGACGAGGACGACCGCGGTCATGACCTCCGCCGTGCGCGACGCGTCGAACGGGGGCGAGTTCGCGACCGCGGTGCGCGATCGCTCCGGGGTCGCCGGTCGCATCCTCAGCGGCGACGAGGAGGCGCAGCTGACGTTCCTGGGCGCGACCACCGCGAGGACGCCCGAGCCGGGAGAGCGCCTGCTCGTGATCGACATCGGCGGCGGCTCGACCGAGCTCGTGATCGGCGAGCGCGGCGACGTCGCCTTCCACGTCTCGACCCAGGTCGGCGTCGTCCGGCACTCCGAGCGCCACCTGCACTCCGACCCTCCCACGCGCGACGAGCTGGCGGCGCTCAGCGGCGATGCCGGCCCCGCGCTCGCCGAGGCGGTGCCGGAGGCGGAGCGCGAGCGGGTCACCGCGGCGGTCGCGGTCGCGGGCACCGCGACCCAGTGCGCCGGCATCGACCTCGGCCGTGCGCCCGATGACGTCGAGGGCCACCGGCTCTCGCTCCCGGCGCTCGAGGCGATGCTCGAGCGGCTCGCCGCGCTGCCGCTGAAGGAGCGCCGCCGGGTGCCCGGGCTCGATCCTCACCGGGCGCCGACGATCGTCGCGGGCGTGGTCGTCCTCACCCGCACGCTGGCCGCATTCGGCCTCCAGGAGGTCGAGGTCTCGGACCGCGACATCCTCTGGGGCGCGGCGCTTGAGTTGGCATCCGCCACGACGTCCAACTGACACCCCCCACATGGGGGGTTTCTGGACGTTTGTTCGATTGTCGTCTGCCGGACGAACGACAGAGAATCGGCGAGTCAGCATGGGCGGTCGTGCCTCCCGCCGTCGTCCGCTGACGCATAGGTCCGGGCGATGCCGAATACCAACGGCGCCTCCCGCCGCTCGGGCCACCCAATAGGTCCCCCAAGGCACGTACCCCTGCCCGTCCTGACGGGACCAAACGTGAAGCCGCCCGCCCCCGCCGCGGGCGGCTTCTCGTTTAAGCCAGGTTCGAGGAGCGCGGGTAGGCCACCGAGGGATCGGTGAGCACGTTGACCAGCGCCGGCTTGCCGGACTCGAACGCGGTGACGAGCGCCGCGCGCAGGTCGCCCGGCCGGCGCACGAGCGCGCCGTGGCCGCCGAGCGCCTCGACCATGCGGTCATAGCGCGTCTCCGGCCGCAGCTCGGCGGCGACGGAGTAGCCGTAGATGGCCTCCATGGGGTGCTTCTCGAGCGCCCAGATCCCGTTGTTGCCCATGACACCGACGACGTTCACGCCGTGGCGAGCGAGCGTGTCGTACTCCATGCCCGAGAAGCCGAACGCGCCGTCGCCGATCAGCAGCACGACCTGGCGGTCTGGGTGCGCGAGCTTCGCCGCGAGCGCGTAGCCGGGGCCCGAGCCGAGGCACCCGTACGGCCCCGGGTCGAGCCAGCAGCCGGGCTCGTAGGAGTCGATCATGCGGCCGGCGTAGGAGACGAAGTCGCCGCCGTCGCCGATCACGATCGCGTTGCGCTCGAGCACCTCGCCGAGCTCCGCGTAGAGGCGCATCGGGTGCAGCGGCGCCCGCGAGTCCTCGCGCAGCTCCTGCTCGGACGCTCGCTTCTCCTGCTCGGCGGCGGCGATCGTCTCGACCCACCGGGTGGTGTCGGCGCTGCGCCCGCCGGCGAGGCCGGAGAGGATCGCGCCCAGGTCCCCGTAGAGCTCGTCCGCGACCGCGCGCGGGTGCGCGCGCTGGCGCTCGGCGACGTCGATCACGACGATCTCGGTGTCGTCGCCGAACGACTTGCCGAAGCCCAGGCGGAAGTCCATCGGCACGCCGACCACGAGCGCGACGTCGGCGCCCTTGAGCGCGGTCGAGCGCGCGCGCGAGAAGAAGAGCTCGTGGTCGGCGGGGATGCACCCGCGCGCGAGGCCATTGAGGAAGACGGGGATCCGGCGCGCCTCGACGAGCTCGCGCAGCGGTCCCTCACCCCGGCCCCAGTAGAGGTCGGTGCCGGCCATGATCACCGGGCGCTCCGCCTCCTCGAGCACCGCGAGCGCGCGCGCGAGGTCCGGGGTCGCGCGCTCCGGCGCGACGGGCGCGGGGTCCTCACCGCCCTCGGCCTCCATGAAGACGTGGTCGAGCGGTAGGTCGACGAACGCGGGGCCCGAGTGGGGGCGCACCGCGGCCGACCACGCCTCGTCGACGAGCCCGGGGATCTCGGCGGTCGAGCCGGCCGTGGCGGCGAAGCGCGTGAGCGGCCGCACGAACGGGACGTGGTCGATCTCCTGCAGCGAGCCCTGGCCCCACCGCATCGCGGGCGCCCGCCCGCCGAGCACGAGCATCGGCGAGTGGTTCATGAGCGCGGAGCCGAGGGCGCTCATGCCGTTGGTCACGCCGGGGCCCGCGGTGAGCGCGCACACGCCCGGCTCGCGCGTCACCTTCGCCCAGCCCTCGGCCGCAAACGCGGCAGCCGACTCGTGGCGCACGTCGACGATGTCGATGCCCTCCTCGCGGCAGCCGTCGTAGACCGAGAACAGGTGGCCGCCCGAGAGCGTGAAAAGCTTCGTGACGCCGTGCGCGGCGAGGCGGCGGGCGACCAGCCGGCCCCCGTGCACCGCGGTGGACTCACTGGTGATCTCCGTGGTCATCGGCGGAATCTACCCCCCGGTCGGGGGGTCCGACCGCGCGAGTTCGTGCGCCTGGGGCGTGGCGCGTCTAGCTTCGGTGGCATGGACGACAAACTGATCATCACACCGTCGAGCCACACGCCGTACGCGGAGCTCGATCTGCTGCTCAACGAGTCCGACCGCGCTTGGTCCATGCTCGCTCCGCTGCAGGACGACGCCGAGCGTCCCGACACGGTGGACGCGATGAACGCGCAGATCCTCGCGGGGCTCGTCAGCCCGTAGGCACGGCTACCCGCGCGCGAGCGCGGGGCTCGACTGGCGGACCGCCGCGGCTGCCGCCCCTACGCGCTGCTCGCCCCAGAACAGCGAGCGGCCGATCCGCAGCACCGGCAGCCGGTCCGCCCCCGCCGCCAGCAGGCGACGGCCCGTGGCCTCCATCGTCCCGTCGCGCCGCGGGTCGCCCGCCGCGCGCAGGCACTCGTCGAGGCGGATGCCGGCGGCGGCCGCCGCCTCCGCCAGCCGCTCGGGATCGTCGAGGTCGAAGCCGCCGCAGAAGGCGAGCCGGCCCGCCGCGAGCACGAACGCGCCGCCGCGGCCCTGGTCCGCCGCGAACGCCGCGGCGCGCATCGCCGCAGGCACGATCTTCGGGTAGCCCTCGGGCCACACGAGCGGCAGCCGCAGCGCGGACGCGCGCGCCTCGGCCGCGTTGCGGACCCGGTCGACCGTCTCCGCGTCGTCGGCAAGGCAGCGCCGTTGCAGCGTCTCCGACGACGCCGCGGTCCAGGTGACGTGCGCGAACGCGCGCTCGACGCGCTCGGTCGCGAGGTACGTGAACGGGCAGGCGAGATCGAAGAACAGCTGCGCGCGCACGGGCTCGCGCCCCCTTGTGCGGCGCTGCACGGCTTCCCTGCGCTGTGCGAGATCGATCAGTTCTCCCATTGCCCCTTCGCCTTCGTGCGTTCCAGATTGGAGCCCCGCCGGTCGGTGCTTCCTTGCACCGTCCAACGTTGACCTACCAGAGAACTGGCGGGCAATGTTCCTGACAGTGTGTAGCCGAAGGACCGGGTATGCTCTCGCAGCCCACTTCTGCCGCCGAAAACGGAGTCTGAGCCATCCCCGCAGCGCCTCCACCCAAGCGTCACCCGTATGACCAGTGGTCGCCGGACGCCCGGGCGCTCGACCTCGTCGGCGACAAATGGACGCTGCTGATCATCCGTGATCTGGCCGCCGGCCCGCGGCGGTTCGTGGAGCTCCAGCGCGTGCTCCCCGGCATCTCGACCGAGCAGCTGCGCTCGCGCCTGAACCGCATGGTGGCCGACGGCCTGCTCACACGCCAGCGCTACCGCGAGGTGCCGCCGCGCGTCGACTACGAGCTGACCGAGCGCTCGCGCGAGCTGATGCCGGTGCTCGGCGCGCTCGCGCAGTGGGGCTACGACTGGACGTGGACGCCGCCGCGCACCGGCGAGGACGTCAATGTCGGCGCGATCTTCCGCCTCGCCCCCGGGCTGCTCGAGCCGCCCGCCGGGCTGAGCGGCGCCGTCGACCTGATCGTCGAGGCCGACGGCGACGCGCCCGAGCGCCACTACCTGGTGACGATCGGTGGGGGCAGCGTCGAGATCGCCGAGCGCGACCGCAACGGCGAGCCGAGCGCGACGATCACCGGCAGCGTCGCCGCGTGGGTGCGCGCCCTCGGCCCCGACGGCGCGACGGACGACCTCGACATCGCCGGCAAGCGCGGGCTCGCCGAGGCGCTGCTGTCCGGCTTCTCGGACGCCGCGCGCCGCAGCGGCGCCGCGGCCGCGTAGCCCGCCCCGCGCGCGCTACCTGCCGGCGCCGTAGTCGTTGGCGACGACGTGCGGGAAGGTGCCCTGCAGCTGGCCGCCGATGGTCTGCTTGTCGGCGACGCGGCAGCCGGGGTTGCCCTCTGAGGGCTTGACCGGCCCGCCGGAGGGCTTGCAGTCGGTGTTGGGGAAGATGCCCGAGCCCTTGAGGTCGCCGAACAGCGCGAGCGGCGGCGGGTAGGAGTTGCCGCGGTTCGTGCTCAGGCGCTCCTTGTAGACGGCGAGGCTCTCCGAGCCGGTCGGGCCGAACTGGCGCAGGTAGTGCCCGACGCCGCCGCTGGGCGAGGGCTCCGTGTCCGCGAGCGCGGCCGCGCCGTTGGTGATGAAGTCGGAGACCTGGAACTGCGACGCCTCGAGGTACTGCAGGATCGGGTTGACCTGCTGGAGGAACGGCGTCAGCTCCGCCAGCGTCGGCTTGAGCCCGCGGATGACCTCGCTGCCGGCGGGCAGGCCCGTGCGGCTGGCCTTGATCAGCGGGTCGAGGTCGCGGAAGAAGCGCCGCAGGTCCGGTGACAGCGCGCGCACGTCGTGCAGCGTCGGCTTGAGGTCCCGGGCCACCGGGCGCAGGTCCTGGATCAGCGGGCGGGTGTTCGTGGAGAACGTCTGCAGCCGCTCGAGCGTCGCCTTGGACTCGTCGAGGAAGGTCGGGAAGATCCGGATCGTCTCCGCCAGCGCGTCCTGCTGCGACGCGGTGGCGTCGAACACGCGGCCCGCCGAGGTGATCAGGTTGGAGAGCTGCTGCTCGTCCTGGGTCAGCGCGCCGAAGGTCACACCGGTGTTCTTGACCAGCCGGGTCACCGCGCCCTCCTGGCCGTCGAGCACCGCGAGCACGTCCGCGCCGTCATGCGCGAAGCCGGGCAGCGTGCCCAGCGCGTCGTTGAAGTCGCGCCCGCGCCCGTGGATGCCCTTGGCGAGGTCCTGCTGCCAGCTCTGGAACGCCGCGCGCGTCGTCGGGTCGAGCGCCTGGAAGATCTCGTCGAGCTCGACCGTCGACTGGATGTGGCCGTCGGGGAGCCGGCCGCCCTCAGGGATCGTCTTCTTCGAGGAGCCGGGGGTGAGCTCCACGAAGGTCTCGCCGAGCAGCGACTTCTGGCGCAGCATCGCCTTCGTGTCGGCCCGCAGCGGGGCGAACTTGCGATCGATCTCGAGGTCGACGAGCGTGCGGTTGCCCTTCGGGTCGAGCACCTTCTTGCGCAGCTTGCCGACCGAGACGCCGGCCACGCGGACGTCGGCCTCGAGCCCGAGCTGGGTCGCCTCCGGGAAGCCGACCTGCACGCGGTAGCCCTTCGGCTTGAGCGGGATCGGCCCGCCGAAGGACAGCCACAGGAACAGCAGCAGCGCGAAGCACGAGAGCGCGAAGCCCACCATCACCATCACGCGCGCGAAGGAGGGAACGGAGGTCTGCATCTAGCCGTTGCCTCGCTTCTTCTTGCCGACCGGCAGATTGGGGAGATGGGGGAGCTGCGGCAGGGTGCCGCCGCTGTCGCCGCCGTTGCAGGCCGCGGAGTCCGTGAGAAGCGGCGTCAGCACCGAGGTGAACTCCAGCTCGGGCTGCGCCTGCAGCACCTGCTGCAGGGTCGCGCACGGCGCGGCGATCGTCACCGGGCGGAACACGCCGTGCGCGTCGGAGGTCGAGAACAGCTGCGTCGCGGAGTGGTTCAACCAGGCCAGCCAGAACAGGTAGCCCTCCTGGCGGTCGGCCTGGCCCGCGCCCTCGCGCCCCTTCGGGTTGTAGCCGAGCAGGTTGAGGAAGTGGTTGAAGCGGAGGAACACCTGCGTCAGGTCCGGTGCCGCCTTGGCGAGCCGCTCGGAGACCGGGCGCAGGTCGCGGACGAGCGGGCGCGACTCGCGCACGAACGGGCGGATGCTCTCGCGCAGCTGCGGCGTCGCCTCCTTCGCGAACGGGCGCACCGCCTGGTTGGCGGGATCGAGTGCGCGCGCGGCCGGGCGCAGCTTCTGCGTCGTCGGCCCGAGCAGCTCGGCGAACGTGTCGACGCGCCCGAGCGTGTCGGTGGTCTGTGCGAGCGTGCTCGGCAGCTCGTGCACCGCGCTCGAGACGTTGGCCTGCTCCTTGGCGAACGAGTCGAACACCGCGGCGGAGGAGTCGACGAGGCTGGCGAGGTCGTCATCGTGCGAGGCGAGCTCCTTGCTCAGCACGTTGAGCGAGGTGACGAGGTGGCGCAGCTGCGTGCGGCGCGTGGCGACGGCGCCGTTGACGCGCGCGAGGTCGCGGTGGGTGGGCTCGAAGCGCGCGAACAGGTCGCGCAGGTCCCCGCCACGACCCTTCAGGCCGCGGCCGGCGCCATTGACGAGCAGCTGCAGATAGTCGCGCGTGTCGGTGTCGAGCACGCTCAGGATCTCGTCCGGGTTGACGTCGGGCTGCGTCGCCCGGATCGGGATCGTGAAGCCCTGCTTGACGACCTTCGCGTCGCCCCCGCCCGGCTGGAGGTCGATGAACATGTCCTTGAGGCCGGTCTTGGGCCGCAGCAGCGCGGTCGCGTTCGTGTGGACCAGGTCCTTGTACTGCGGGTCGATGTCCATCTTGATCACCGCGCGGCCGTCCTTGAGGTCGACGCCGCCGATGTCGCCGATGCGCACGCCCGACACGCGTACGGTCTGGCCCTGACCGGCGACGACCGCCTGCGCGGTCGAGAACTCGGCCTTGAGCTGGAACGGCTTCGGCTCGAGGAACGGGAAGCGCATCCGCTGCTCGTTGAGGATGTAGAACGAGACGCCCCCGGCGATGACGATCAGCGCGAGGATCGCGGCGAAGTTGCCGAGGTTCTTCTTGATCGCGGTCACGGGGTGCTCCCCTTCGCGAGCTGCTTGACGGCGCCGCGCGTGAGGTCCTGGTCGGAGACCTTGAACTTGTCGGCGAGGCCCTCGTTCTGGAGCGAGAGCTTCATCAGATCGATGCCGTACTTGCGGACCTGCGCCCAGCGCGTCTTGAAGGCGACGCTGTTGACGTTGGTGGTGTGCTGCGGGGGCGGGTCGGCGGCCTTGGAGGCGAGGTCCGGCGTCTGCTGGGTCTCGCACGGGACGTCGTTGCGCAGCGGCGGCCGCGCGGTGGGCTTCGGCGGGTTGACGCCGAGCAGCGGTAGCGCTGTCGTGCCGAACACGCCGGGCGCGAACTGCACGAGGTTGGTGCCGCCGGCCGCCAGCACGCGGAACCACTGGCCGTTGGCGTCACCCGAGCGGCTCTCGCCGGCGAGGCCCGGGAACGGCTTGGGCAGCTCGGTGTAGACCGGGCCGGTGGCCGGGAACTTGTCGTCCTTGAGCGTCTCCTTGCTCCAGGGCAGGACGACCTCGTTCTGGCAGCTCGCTGACTCGCGGACCTGCTGGTTGAGCGGCACCGCCTGCTGGGTGAAGCTCGCCAGTGCCGGCACCGTCGGCCGCAGGTCGGCGGTCAGGCCGCGCAGCTCGTCCTTGGAGACGAGGCCTCGCAGCTGGCGCAGCAGCGGCAGCGCGACGTCGATGGTCGGGCCGGAGGACCTGACACCCGGGCGCAGGTCGCGGGCGAAGCCGCGCAGGCCGGGGAAGGAGCGGTTGAGCGCGTCGAGCGCGGGCTGGGCGGCGCGCAGCGTGCGCGGCAGCTCGGCGATCGCGGCTTCGAGATTCGTGTTCTCTCGCGCGAACGCGCCGGCCGTCTGGCGGAAGTTCGTGATCAGCGCCTTGAGCTGCCCGCGGTTGCGGTCGAGCGCGCCGGCGACGACCCCGGAGCGGTCGATGTAGCCGGACAGGTCGTGCTCGTTCTCGCCCAGCAGCGCCTCGGAGACGATCGCGGAGTCGCGGTAGGCGGGCTTCCAGTACTTGATCGACGCGTTGAAGCCCTTCGCGCCCTTGCCCTTGAGGCCGGCCGAGTACTCGCGCAGCAGCGTCTTGAGGTCGTCGCGCGTGTTGGTCTGCAGCGCGGTCAGGATCTCGTCGAGCTGCACCGGGGTGCTCGTCTGGTTGACCGGGAACGTGTGGTTGGCGGCGACCTCCTTGCCCGAGGTGCCGGGCGTGACGTCGACGAAGAAGTTGCCCTCGAGGAAGATGCGCGGGCGGATCTTGAACGTCGCGTCCCTATGCAGCGGGCGGCCCTTGTCCTGGATCCGCATCGTCACGACGGCGCCGTTGTCGCCCTTGTGCGCGCGCTCGACCTTCGTGACCTTGCCGACCTCGACGCCCGCGATCCGCACCGGCGAGGCCTTGCGCAGGTTGTTCGCGCTCTTGAACGCGGCCTTGACCTCGTAGTGCGAGCGGAACGGGATCGACTTGGTGAAGCCGAGGTAGACGCCGATGATCGTGACGATGAGCGCCACCATCCCGACCGCAAAGGTGCTGACGCCGCCGCGCCGCCGCCGCCGCCTCATCGCTCACCGCTCGTCGACGGGGGGATGTCCTTGTACACGCCGGTCTCGGGGATGGCGGAGTAGGTCTCGCCCGCGGGGACGCGGGCGCGGCCGGTGTAGGTCGGGCCCTGGGCGCCGGGCGTCCGCGCGTCCTGGTCGATCTTGAAGCTGCTGGAGTAGAAGCGCGCGTTGCGCTCCGGGTAGCCACGCTGGCCCGCCTCGCAGTCGGCGCGGCCGTCGGGCGTGATCGCGGCGCCGTAGGGATCGCCGTGGAGGTACTGCTTGTTGCCCTGCTGGACCTCCTGGCCGTTGGCGGGCGCGTCGGCGCCCATCGAGCCCAGCGAGTCGTCCTGGCGGCCGGCCGTGTTGGCGAGCGCGCGCTGGGACTCGCCCACCGTGTCGGGCTCGGAGAAGTGCTCGGCCAGATAGGTGAAGAAGTAGTTGGGGGCGTTGCAGACCGTGACGTACGGGCCGTAGAAGCGCAGCTGCGGGTTGAGCGTCGTGACCGTGGCGGTCAGCGCGCGGATCGCGGCGTTCGTGGACGGCGCCGAGGTCAGGTCCTGGAGCGCGGCGAACGTACCCTCGAGCCGCTGGTTGAGCTCCGGCACGCGGCGCTGGATGCGCGTCCCGGTCTCGAGCGCCGGGTTGATGTCGGGCAGCGCGCCGCGCAGCTCCTGCGTTGCGCCGGAGAAGTCCTTCGAGAACAGCGTCAGGTCGTGCAGGAACGGGCGCTGCACGCGGAAGGACGAGATCCCGGCGTCCAGCGTCGCGGGCTGCTTGGAGATGAACTGCTTGAGCGCCTCCGGGTCGCGGCCGACCGCCTCCCAGGTGTCGGCCATGGTCGTGAACAGGCGCGCGTTGGTCTTCGAGATCGGAGCGATGATGCGCGCTGCGTCACCGAGCTCCTTGAAGAAGGTGGGCAGCGCCGTGTTCGGGTCCGAGAGGTTCTTCGCGACCGGCTCGAGGTGGCCGAACAGCCGCGGCGCCTCCTCGACCGTGCGCCCGACGGCGGCGCCGCGGCCGGCGAACGTGTCGCCGAAGCCCTGCAGGTTCTCGCGGCTGGCCCGGCGCGTCTTCGGGTCGAAGATCTTGAAGACCTCATCGAGGTCGACGTTGACCTCGGTCTGCTCGAGCGGCACGGTGTCGCCGTCCTGGTAGGCCTGCTTGGAGCGGCCCTCGGTGAGCTCGAGGTACTTGAGGCCGAGCGCCGAGCGCGGGCGGATGCGCCAGCGCGAGTCCTCGGGGATCTTCCCGATCGTCTTGTCGAGCTTGAGCTTGAGCTCGGCCCCGACCTGTCCGGCCGAGAGCTTGACGGGCTTCATGTCCTCGACCACGCCGATGCGGAAGCCGCCCGACCGGATCTCGTTGCCTCTGACGAGGTTCTGGCCGTTGGCGAAGCGGACCTTGAGCGTGGTCGTGGGCACGAACGGCAGCCCGTTGTTCGCGTTGTAGGAGAGGAACACGGCGACGATCACGACGAGCGTGGTCACCGCGCCCACGAGCACGGGGTTGGCGAACACGGATGAAGCGGAGCTGCCTCTCATGGGCTCAGGAGGTAGTCGAGGAGGGCCTTGGGATCGGCGGACTGGCCGTTGCTGCCGCCGCCCTGGGTCACGTTCGGGACGCCCGGGACCGCGGGCGTCTTCGGGACCGACGGCAGTGTCACGTTGGGGAGCGCCGGCGCCGCCGGCTTGTTCGTGCCGCCGCCGCCGCGCAGCAGCCGCTCGAGCGCCTTCCTGAGGTCGGGCTGGCCGGGCGCGTTCTGGCTCTGCTTCTGCTGCTTGGCCGTGCCGTGCTTCGTCTTCTTCGAGCGCTTGCTGCGGCTCGACGCCGGGGGGCTCGCGCCGGGGTCGTCGACGCCCGTGTCGCTCGGGTCGGGCGTCGTGACGCCGGGCTGGTTGGGCCCGAGGGCGGCGAGGCAGCGGGCGGTGAAGCCGGGGCTCTGCTTCTCCTTGCGCCGCAGCGAGTCGGCGTTCTGGTAGTCGCTGCACTCGGAGGCGCTCAGGTTGATCTTGAGGATGTGGCCGTTCTCGTCGTAGACGTTGATGGCCATCATCTGGTCGAAGATGTAGGAGAGGACCGCCTCGAAGCCGGTGTAGCCCTGGCCGCCCGGCGAGCGCTTGTCCTTCTCGACGGCGCGGCTGCGGTCATCGAGGTCCTTCAGCACGATCGAGAGGTTCTTGGCCAGCTCCGGCGCCTTCTCGGTCGTCTTGGTGAGCTCCGCGACGGTGGGGCGCGCGGAGCGGACCGCGGGCCGGCCGACGTCGGCCGTCTTGGCGAGCGTGCGGACGTTGACCCGGCTGGACTCCGCGAACGGCCCGAGGTTGTCGAGGAAGCGCGTGAGCTGGCCGGCGGAGGCGTTGAGGTCGCGCAGGTACGGGGTCGAGGCATCCGCGGTCGCCCCGAGCTCGGTCATCGTGGGCCGCAGCTCGCGCAGGAAGGTCGGCAGCCGGTGGAGGCCCGCGGCGAGCTGCCGGCGGCGCTCGGCGGAGGCGGTGGCGACGTCCTCGGTCTCCTTGACGAAGCGGCCGACGTTGCGGTGGTTGGCAGCGAGGTCGCCGACGACGACGTCCGCGTTGCTCGTCAGGTCCTTCAGCACCTGGTTCTGGCGCGCGAGGATGTTCAGCACCTTGTCCGTCTCGCGCAGGGCGGGGCTGGCGCGGCGGATCGTCGCGTCGACGTCCTCGGCGCGGCCGCCGACGCCGGCGCCGAGCTCGTTGAGGATGATGCGCAGGCGCTCGCGATAGGGGCGGCGCATGATGTTCGCGAGCAGGTCGGCGGGGATCGTCGAGGCCGTGTGCTGAACCCGGATCGTGGAGCCCGGCTTGAGCTTGTCGGCCGACTTGCCGGGCGTGCAGTCGATGAAGTACTCGCCGATCAGCGACTGCGGGCGCGACTCGCAGAACGTGTCGGCGCGCAGATCCCCGAAGCCCTGCTTCGTGAGCTTGAAGTCGACGAGCGCGCGCTTGGTCTTCGTGTCGACGCGCAGCGTCGTGACCTGGCCCGCGCGGACGCCCGCGACCTTCACGTCGCCGCCCTTGACGAGCCCGAACGCGTTGTCGAACTCGACCGTGAACTGGTTGCCGGCCTCCTTCTTCGCGCCGCTCGACGTGAGGACGTAGGCGGCCGCGGTGACGAGCACGAGGGTGACGACGAGGACGCGCTTCATTTGCCGGGGAGCACCTGCGACGGATCGCAGGGGAAGTCGGGGGTCGGCTTGTACGGCCCGGAGCCGTCGTCGCTCTTGTGCTCGCCGCCGCCCGGGCAGCGGTTGTTCTGGTGCGTGGTGAGCGTCGCCTCGAGCGCGGCGCCCCGCAGCTCCGGCGGGATCAGCTGGTACTGGCCCGCGCCGGCCGCGCCGGTGAGCGCGAACGCGTTGGCGTGGATGCCGACGCGCGAGGCGGCCCCGAGCGCGTCATAGATGCCTGAGTGGCTGAAGTCGTCGAACCAGCCGAGCAGGTCAGGCGTGTAGGGGCGGAAGAAGGCGAATTCGGGCGTGTTGCCCTTGAGCGCGTCCTGGCTCGCCTTGAAGGCCCCGTCGCGCTGCTTGCCGTTCGCCTGGACCTGGCGCGTGGTGACGTCGCGCAGCGGCGCCTGCAGGTTCATGAGCTCGATCAGGTCGTTCGCCGCACCCGGGCGCTTGACGATGTCCGAGAGGTCGTTGAGCGTGGGGCGCGCGTCGCGGGCCAGTGGCCGCAGCTCGGCGAGGAACGGGCGCAGCTTCTTGGCGACGGGCTTGGAGTCCGCGACGAGCGGGTCGAGGTCGTCGAGCGCGGCGCGCAGGTTGACGAACGTGGTGTTCGCGCGGCGCTCGAAGCCGGGGAGCCGGCCGATCGACTCCGCCAGCGCCGCCTTCTGGTTGCCGATCGCGGTCGTCGTGGTCGCGAGCTCGTCGACCAGGCCGGCGAGGTCGTCGCGACGGTCGGCGATGTCGGTGACGAGCTGCGAGGAGGAGACGACGAAGCGCTCGAGCAGCGGGGTGTCGCGGTTGAGCTCGCGGAACAGCCGGCTCGAGGCGGCGAGCGAGGGGTTGAGGTAGGCGATGCCCTCGTTGAACTGCGGGCCCTTGCCCTTGAACTGCTTGGCGGAGCCCTGGATGACGCCGGAGAGCGCCTTGCGCGTCTGCGGGTCGAAGGTATTGAAGAGCTGGTCGAGGTCGACCGCGGTGGTCGTCGAGTCCTGGCCGAGGACCCCGCCGTTGGGGATCTTCTCCCCGCTCTGGGGCGCCATGCGCAGGTCGATGTAGCGGCTGGCGACGCCGGACAGCGAGGCCTGGCGGATGGTGGCGAGGGTGCCGCGGCGCAGCGGGACGAAGTCGCCCTTGATCTTCATCGTGACCTCGGCCTGGCCGTCGGGCGTGAGGTCGATGGTCTCGACCTTGCCGATCGGCGCGCCGCCGGTCTGCACGAGGTTGCCCTTCACGAGCTGGGCGGCGTTCTGGAAGCGCGCCTTGACCTTGTAGTCGCCGCCGGGAGAGCGCAGCAGGAGGATCGCGACCACGATGGCCACGACAAGAACGGCGGCCAAGGCCGCCGCGCGAACGATGAGATCCCCCGTAAGTCGCATTCCGTTTCCCCGAACCCTCGAACGCAGAGCCGCCGTGGAACTTGCGGTCATCCGCGATGGCCGTCACACAGCAACCCGGTGCGCTTAGGCGGAGCGGGTACCCGGAACGCGCGGAAGCTTGCCTCCGGCAGGAGGCGCCTAACACGAGCTCAACCTTGCGAGCGGCTCAGCCGGTGAGCGGAGCGCGCGGGTCCGGCATCACGCCGGGGCCGCCGCTGCGGCGCTCGCGCAGCAGCCTGCGCGGGCCGCGGCCGGGGGTGCGGCGCTCGACCTTCATCACGCCACCGCACAGGTCGCACGGGCGGCCGGGGTCGACGGTGGAGAACAGGCACCACCGTGCGTCGCCGCATTCGGTGCAGCGGACGGCCTGCAAGCGCATGGAACGGATGGTTTCCACCATGATCGGAATCGTACCCTTCACCATTCGGATGGCAAACGCGACGCGCGCCAAAATGGCCGCTCTGCGCGAAGTTCCGGCACGAACAAACGATGCCCGGGGTGGGACTCGAACCCACAATGCCCACAGGGGCAGCCCTTTTTAAGAGGGCCGACTGTGCCAGTTCGTCTACCCGGGCAGGACGGCATCGTACGTCGGGCTACCCTGGGAACCCAGCAACTTCGAAGCCGCCGGACTGTTCGTACGGTGGCAGGACCCTCCACGCGTGGAAGCCTCAGCCCTCCAACACGCCGGCGCCGCCGGCCTTCACGGACGCTCGCCACTGCTCAGACTGCAGTCGGACGAGCGGCTCGTCGTGCTCGTACGGCGCGGGAACCAGGCTGCCTTCGAGGCGCTCGTCGCCCGCTACCAGTCGCGCCTGCTGGCCTTCTGCCGCCACATGCTGTCCTCGCGCGAGGACGCGGAGGACGTGCTGCAGGAGGTCTTCGCCGCCGCCTTCAACGCGATGCTCGCCGACGAGCGGGCGATCAACGTGCGCCCGTGGCTGTACCGGATCGCGCGCAACCGCTCGCTGAACCACCTCCGCCGCACCCAGGCGATCGGCGTCGACTCGATGGACATCCACCTGTCCGAGGGCGGCCTGACGACCGCGGACAAGGTCCACAAGCGCGAGGAGTTCCGCCTCCTCGTCTCCGACGTGCAGGACCTGCCGGAGACCCAGCGGACCGCGCTCCTGCTGCGCGAGATCGACGCGCTCTCCTACGAGCAGATCTCCGAGGCGATGGAGACCACGGTGCCGTCCGTGAAGTCGCTGCTCGTGCGCGCCCGCGTGTCGCTCGCCGAGGCCGCCGAGGCCCGCCTGCTGACCTGCGAGGAGGTCCGCGACGAGCTGGGCGAGGTCGCCGAGGGCCTGCGCCGCACGACCGCCCCCGTGCGCCGGCACCTGCGCACGTGCGACCGCTGCGTGACGTTCCGCAAGCAACTGCGGGCGAACAACAAGGCGCTCGCCGCCGTCTTCCCCGTCGCGCCGCTGCTGCTGCTCAAGAAGACGCTGCTCGCCCACTTCGGCATGACCGCCGCTGCGAGCGGCGGCACCGCGGCCGCCGCCGGCGGCAGCGCCGCCGCCGCGAGCGCCGGTGGCGCCGCGCTGCAGGCGGGCGCGAGCGCGCTGGCCACCAAGGCCGCCGCCGGGCTCGCCGCCGCCGCGATCGTCACCGCGGGCGCGGTTGAGGTCAAGCACGTCGCTGTCGACCGCCCGGCGCGGACCTCGACGATCGCCGCCGCCGCGCCGCCCGCGGCCGCGCCCGCGAAGGCCTCCGCCCCCGTCGCCGTGCGGTCCGTCCCGCAGCCGATCGCACCCGCCCCGGTCGCCGCCCGCGCCCCGCGCGCCGCCCGCCGCAAGAAGGCAGACGCCAAGGCGAGCCCGACCCCGACGCCCGTCGCCGACGCGAAGCCGACGCTGGTGGCCGCCGTGCCGCCGCTGCGCGAGCAGCACGAGGGCGACACGACGACGCCGACGGAGACCGCCGGCTCGACGGAGCAGACCAGCGGCGCGCTCCCGCCCGGCGAGACCGCCCCGCCCGCGCAGACGACGCCGGCCCCGTCGCCGCAGCCATCGCCGTCCCCCTCGCCCTCGCCGCAGCCGAGCTCGACGCCCGGCCCGGCCGCGACGCCGACCCCGACGGCCGGCGACGACGGCGGGCCGATCATCACGCCCGTGCCGGCGCCCTCGCCGAGCGCCCCGCAGCGCCCGAAGTTCTAGCTCAGTGGATGCGGGCGCCGACGGGGACGTCGGTGTCGGGGCGCAGCAGGATGATCTCCCCGACCTCGTTCGAGGCCCCGAGGCACAGCACCTCGGACATGAACGGCCCGATCTGGCGCGGCGGGAAGTTGACCACCGCGACGATGCGCCGGCCCTCGAGCGCCTCGCGGGCGTAGTTCGTGATCTGCGCCGAGGAGCGCTTGACGCCGATCTCCGGCCCGAAGTCGATCGTGAGCTTCCACGCCGGCTTGCGCGCCTCGGGGAAGTCGACGACCGCCGTCACGACGCCGACGCGCATGTCGACGGCGAGGAACTGGTCGAAGTCGATCATGCGGCGACGAGGCCGATGACCTTCATGCGCCGCTCGAGCGCCTTCAGCGCGAACGCGCGCGTCTCGGCGACCGAGACGCCGAACAACGTCTGCTCGTCGTCGTCGCCCTCCATCCACGGCGGGCGCAGGACCGCGTCGGCGACCGGCCCGACCTCGACGAGCGTGCGCTGGATCGCGCCGAGGTGGCGCTCGTCGCGGTGCACCATGTCGCGCAGGAAGCGCGCACCGAACGCGACGTGGCGGTGCTCGTCGCGCGCGACCCGCGTGAAGCCCTCGACGAAGCCCGGCAGCGTGCCCTGGCGCTCGTTGAAGTCCATGATGAAGTGCTGGCCGGTCAGCGCGAGCATGCCCTCGATGACCATGTGGTAGATCGTCACCGCCTCGACCAGCGTCTCCGTGTCCTCGGGCTCGACCGCCAGCCGGTCCACGCGCGAGTGCAGCATCTCGTCGAAGAGGACGCCGAACTCGCGGTTGATGTATTGCGCGTTCTCCTCCAGGCGGTCCTGCAGGTTGTCGGACTCGAGCACGCCGACCTCGGCGTAGAAGCGGTCGAAGAACGCGACGTGGCGGGCCTCGTCGGCGATCTGCGTGCACAGGAAGATGCGCATGTCCTCGTCGGGGACCGCCCGCATCATCGGGCCGAGCTCGGCCGCCACGCGCTGCTCGCCGATGAAGAAGGACGACAGCCCGTACATGCGCTGGAAGCGCTCCTCGGCGTCGATGCGCTCGTGCCAGTCGATCCGGTCCTGGCTGAAGTCGATGTCCTGCGTGGCCCAGTGCTGGCGCTCCCACAGCTGGTAGAGCTGCGCGTAGCCGAGCAGCTGCGACTCGCCGCGGTCGGCAGAGGCGAGCAGCGCGGGGTCGCTGGTGGCCTGGTAGTCGGTGCGCTGGAGGCGCTCGGCGCGGGGGGCTGGGTCGGACATGCGGCGCACCCTACCGACCGCCTGGCTGGCTGGCCAACTCAGGGTTCGTCGAGCGAGGAGACGAGCGTCGCGCGGGCGCCCGTGGAACCCTGGATGATGTAGCGGCCGCGACGCAGGCCGGCGAGCCGGAGGCGGCCCGTCCTCCCCGCGGGGACGGTCGCGGCGCGGCGCGGGCGGGCGTGCAGCAGCGTGACGACCTGCTCGCGGGAGCTCGTGTTGCGGATGACGAGCTCGACGCCCAGGAACGCGGACACCTTGCTCAGCTTCGGCCTGATGCCGTGGTCGCCGACCGTCAGCCGCACCGGCTGGCGGATCGGCTGCTCGTCGCCGGCGCCGCCGGGCTGTGCCTCCGGCTGGCGGGCCGCGTTCGCCGTCGGCGTCGGCGTCGAGGTGCGCTCCTTCGACCCGCCGCCGCATCCCGCCGCCAACAGGCAGGCGGCGAGCGCGGCCGCCGGCGCGCGCATCACTCGCCGATCGAGAACAGCGCCTCGAGATCGTGGTCCGAGAAGGCCTCGAAGGCGACCATCGTGTACGTGCGCTTGATGCCGTCGATCTGCGCGAGCTTGCCGGTGATCAGGGGCGCGAGCTGGTCGGGCTCGCGCACGCGCACGATCGCCACGTAGTCCCATTCGCCCGTCACGGAGTATGCCTCGGCGACGCCCTCGAGGTCGGCGAGCGCACCGCCGAGCGACGGCATCGCCGACCGCTCGGCCTCGATCAGGACGATCGCGTGGGTCACGCTGAGTGCGTCTCGCCCGGCGCCAGGATCACGACCTTCGCGCTCGTCTGGGACTCGACGTCGGCCTTGAAGGCCTCGGCGTCGGTCTCGATCGGCGGGAAGGTGTCGTAGTGGACGGGGATCACGACCGACGGGTCGATGAACTCGACCGCGGTCACGGCGTCGTGGCGGTCCATCGTGTAGTGGCCTCCGATCGGCACGAGCGCGACGTCGACCTTGTCGCCACGGCGCCCGATCAGCTGCAGGTCGGAGAACAGCGCGGTGTCGCCGACGTGGTAGACGAGCGTGTCGCCGATGTTGATCAGCAGCCCGGCGGGCGTGTTGACCTGGCCCCTGGGCGTCGTCGAGGTGTGCCACGCCGGCACGAGCTTGACCCAGCCCCAGTCGAAGGTGACGGTGCCGCCGAGGTTCGGATCGACGACGTTCTCGAGCCCCTCCTCGCTCTGCAGCTCGGCAGCGATCTCGGTGATCGCGACGACGGTCGCGCCGGTGCGCTTGGCGATCTCGACCGTGTCGCCGTAGTGGTCCTGGTGGCCGTGCGTGAGGAAGATGTGGGTCGGCTCGAGCTCGGAGGCCTCGACGGTGATCTTCGGGTTGCCGGTGATGAACGGGTCCACGAGCACGGTCGTGTCGCCGGACGTGAGCTGCACGGCCGCGTGGGCCAGGAAGCGGATGTCCACTGCCATCGGTCAGTCTCCTTCGGTCGGGTCCATCAGCAGGTTCGCCAGTTCGTATCCCACGGCTACCCCGATCAGCATGCTCACGCCCGTTTCCTCCGCGATCAGCGACCGCACGGCGCTCATCCGCTCATCGGGGTCGGCGATGCCGGCGGCCCTGAGGACCTCGGCCTGGTGGGCCGGGCCGAACCAGTCGGCGGACTCGAGCGCCTGGTTGAGGATGCCCTGGAGCTGCGGGGCGGCGTTCGCGACGAGGCGCTGCGCCTCCTCGAGGCGGCCCGGCTCGCTGAGCGACGCGATGGCGGCCTCGATCTGCGCGTCGGTGTACTGCGGCACGGCCGGGCATGATAGGTCGCGATGCCGCCCGCCCTCACCTCCCTCTCCCACGGCGCCGGCTGCGGATGCAAGCTGTCGGCGGCCGACCTGCGCCCGATCGTGGCGGGGCTGCCGCGCTCGCTGGACCCGCGCGTGCTGGTGGCGACCGACACGGCCGACGACGCCGGCGTCGTCCGGCTGACCGACGACCTGGCGATTGTGCAGACCGCCGACTTCTTCACGCCGATCGTCGACGATCCGTACGAGTTCGGGCAGATCGCCGCCGCCAACGCGCTGTCGGACATCTACGCGATGGGCGGCGTCCCGGTCTCCGCGCTCAACCTCGTCGCCTATCCGCTCGCGATGCTCGGGCCGGAGATCCTCGCCGAGATCCTGCGCGGCGGGGCCGACGCGGTCGCCGCCGCCGGCGCGAGCATCGTCGGCGGCCACTCGATCGACGATCCGGAGCCCAAGTACGGGCTCGCCGTCTGCGGCACCGTCCATCCCGATCGCGTGCTCATGAACTCCGGCGGGCGCGACGGGGACGCGCTCGTGCTGACCAAGCCGCTCGGCGCCGGCGCCGTCGCCACAGCGATCAAGCGCGGGCTGGCGGAGCCGGCGCTCGTAGCACGCGCGATCGAGGTCATGACGACGCTCAACGACCGCGGCGCCGAGCAGGCCCGCGATGCCGGCGCGCACGCGCTCACCGACGTCACCGGCTTCGGCCTGCTCGGCCACCTGCACGAGCTGGCGGAGGCGAGCGGCCTCGCCGCCGAGATCGACGCCGCCGCGGTCCCCGCGATCGACGGCGTGCTCGACCTGCTGGCCGGCGAGGCGGCGCTCGCGGGCGGCTCCAGGCGCAACCGCGCGGACGCGGAGGGTTTCACGACCTGGGCGGGCAGCGTGCCCGAGCCGCGCCGGCGCCTGCTGTGCGACGCGATGACGAGCGGCGGGCTCCTCGCCGCCATCCCGGCGGGCGCCGCGATGGAGGGATCCGCGATCGGCCGGCTCGTGGCCGGCGAGCCGGGGACGATCAGCGTTCGCTAGCGCTGGGGAACGCGGGCGAGCACGAAGCCGAGCAACATCCCCGCGACGCCGCCGCCGAGGCCGGCGAGCGAGTGGGCCTCCGTGGCCACGAGCGGGATCAGGACCAGGACGACCGCGAGCGCGAGCACGCCGAGCAGGTCGGCATCGTCCTCCTCACCGCGCCGCCGCGCCAGGACGTCGCGGATGGTCCAGGCGGCGAGTAGTGCGAGCGCTGACGAGTTGGCTCCCCACGCGGCGGCGCCTTCGTCCAGGCCGACGACGAGGGCCGCGCCGGCGGCCCCGCCCACGAAGAAGACGAGCAGCGGCGCCCACGCTCCGTGGCGGCGCTCGAGCAGCCAGCCGAAGAGGAAGATCGCACCGAGCGCGACGACCTCATAGCCGGTCGAGAGGTACACGAAGAGGGTCGTGACGAGCTTCCACCACTCGCCGTCGATCGGGCCCTGCAGCGCGACGTTCGTGACCGCGTCGTAGGCGCCGGCCTGGAAGGCCAGCGAGGCGAGCACCGTGACGAGGACGACCGAGATCGTGGCGTACGGCCGGTGTTCGGCGCGAACGCCGGGAATCTCGCCGGGCTTCAGGCGGCTGAGCTTCGGCCGCTCGCGCCGGCGCGCCGCGCGCGGGGGCCCGCCGCCCTTCTCGAGCTTGGGCGCGCGCTTGCGCAGGCGGGTGCCGCAGTAAGGGCACTCCGTGATGTACGGCGACACCTCGGAGTTGCACTTCTTGCAGACGACGAAGAGCTCGGGTCCGCTGGCCACAGAAGCGATTCTACGCGCCCCCCAAGGGCCGCCCCGCAGGTTGGCGCTACTCGGCCAGCGTGGCCGTCGCGATCTCGCGCACGACCTCGTGGAGGTCGTGGTTGGCCTGGTGGACGAGCTTCTGGCGCGCAGCGCCGTTGCCGCCCTCGAGCAGGTCGAGGATCCCCTCCAGCTCGGCGGCCGAGCCGAGGTCCTGCGCGTGCTCCGCGAGCCGGTCGTAGACGCGCCGCGCGAGCGCCTTCGCCCCCACCCGCTCGAAGCTCGGGAGGTCGACGAGCTCGCCGTCGAGACCGTGCCGCGCGGCGATCCAGCGGTTCTCGTCGAGCATCTCGTAGGGGTAGTCGGCGAGCTTCTCGCCCGACTCGTAGTGCTCGGCGAGCTCCTTGGCCATGGCCTGGATCAGCGCCGCGAGCGCGAGCGTGTGCTCGACCCTGGTCTGCGCGTCCATCGTGCGGATCTCGACCGTTCCGAAGTTCGGGTGCGGCCGCACGTCGTACCAGAGGTAGGTGTAGTCCTCCATCACCTTCGAGTCGACCATGAAGCCGATGCGGCGCTCGAAGTCGGCCCAGTCCCGGTAGGCGGGCGGCATCCCCACGCGCGGGAACTGGCGGAAGATCGGCATCCGGGCGGAGGCCAGCCCCGTGTCGTCGCCGCGCCAGAAGGGCGAGTTGGCCGACAGCGCCAGCAGCAGCCCGCAGTGGGCGCGCATCCCGTTGGCGACGTGGATGGCCTTGTCGGCGTCGTCGATCCCGACGTGGACGTGGAGGCCGAAGATGACCTCCTGGCGCGCGACGAAGCGGAGCATCTCGATCAGGTCGCGGTAGCGCGGGCGCGCGGAGATGCGCTGGTCCTCCCAGCGTGCGAACGGGTGCGTGCCGGCGGAGCCGATCGTGAGATCGCGGCGGGCGGCGACCTCGGCGACCTGGCGACGCAGCCCGCGCAGCTCCGTGCCCGCCTCGCGCGTGTCCTGGCACGGCTTCGTGGCGATCTCGAGCACGGACTCGTGGAGCTCGGGTTTGATATCGCCGGTGTCGTCGCCGCCGCTGTCCTCGAGCAGCCCCTCGATCGCGTTGGCCAGCTCCCAGCTCTCCGGGTCGAGGATCATCAATTCTTCCTCGACGCCTATGGTGTAGCTGGGGCCGGTGAAGTTCGGCTCCACGGCGCGGGAGGGTAGCCTGTTGTCCGCGTCTCCCAGTCCCGACAAAGGTGGTTCCCATGGCCCTTGGCTACAACGGAAAGCTCTACATCCTCGCCTTCGACCACCGGGGCTCGTTCCAGACGAAGATGTTCGGGATCGAGGGCGACCCCACGCCGGAGGAGACGGACACGATCTCCGACGCCAAGAAGCTGATCTACGAGGGCATGGAGATCGCCGTCGAGCGCGGCGTCGACGCAGCGGCGACGGGCGTGCTCGTCGACGAGCAGTTCGGCTCCGACATCCCGACGCTCGCCAAGGAGCACGGGCTCAAGCTCGCCCAGCCGGTCGAGAAGAGCGGCCAGCCGGACTTCGACTTCCAGTACGACGCGGAGTTCGGCAAGCACATCGAGGACAACGACCCGGACTTCTCGAAGGTTCTCGTGCGTCTGAACCCAGACGGCGACCCGGAGATGAACGAGCGCCAGCTCAGCCGCCTCAAGGAACTCTCCGACTGGCTGCACGAGCACGACCGCCTGTTCCTGTTCGAGCTGCTGGTGCCCGCCGAGGACGACCAACTCGAGTCCGTGGGCGGCGACACCGACCGCTACGACGCCGAGTTGCGGCCCGAGCTGATGCGGCGCGCGATCGAGCAGATCCAGGACTACGGCGTCGAGGCCGACGTCTGGAAGATCGAAGGCGTCGACGCGCAGGAGGACGCCGAGATGCTGATCCGCCAGACACGGGCGGGCGAGGGGCGCGAGGGCGTCACGTCCGTCCTGCTCGGCCGGGGCGCGAGCGACGAGAAGGTCGACCACTGGCTGCAGCAGGCCGCGCCGGTGGAGGGCTTCATCGGCTTCGCGATCGGCCGCTCGATCTGGTGGGACGCGCTCAAGGGCTTCCTCGCGGGCGACCTCGAACGCAAGGCCGCCGCGGAGCAGGTCGCCGACAACTACCTGCGCTTCATCAAGGTCTACGACGACGCGGAGTCCTCCGCGCGCGTCTAGAGCACCAAAACTGCAACATCTCGCCCGCGGCGCCGGGCGCCCGGGTAGCTTCGGGCGCCCATGTCGCGCGCCCGTCTCCTCGGCCGCCCTGCCTCGCGCAGAGCGCTCGTCACCGCTGCGCTCGTCGTGCTCGCCGTCGCGGTCTACACCGCGACGGCCGGCGACGACTCGGGCGGGTCGCGCGAGCGCGGGCAGCGGTCGGCCGGCCGGGTCCTGCGCGTCGTCGACGGCGACACCATCCACGTCCAGGTCGACGGCCGGGACGAGACGATCCGCTACATCGGGGTCGACACCCCGGAGTCGGTCAAGCCCGGCACGCCCGTCCAGTGCTTCGCCAAGCGCGCCAGCGCGTTCAATCACCGCCTCGTCGACGGCGAGCGGGTGCTGCTGGTGCTCGACGCCGAGGCGCGCGACCGCTACGGGCGGCTGCTCGCCTACGTCTACCGGGCGCGCGACGGGCGCTTCGTCAACGCCGCCCTGGTGCGCCGGGGGTACGCCGTGCCGCTGACGATCCCGCCCAACGTCGCGCACGCCGAGGACTTCCGCCGGCTGTCCTCCGCCGCCCGCCGCGCGGGCCGCGGACTGTGGTCGGCTTGTCCGGCGTCATAAGATCATCGCCTTGTCCATGCGCATGCGACAGAGCCTGGCCGATATCGAGGCGCAGTTCGTCGAAGAGATCGAGTCCGACCGCGAACGCCGTGAACGCCTGCAGCAGCAGGCGATCCGCCGTACCCGCGTCCGCCATCGCGAGAAGGCCCACAAGCGCGGCTCGCTGCGCTTCTGGCTGGTCCTGCTCACGCTCATCTCGACCGCGGTGATCGTGACGATCGCCATGTTCGAGACGCTGTATTACGTGATGGGCTAATACCCAACGTCGCCGAAGGCGAGTCCGACGGAGTCAGCCCTCCGAACGGCAAGGACCCGAAGCTCACGCCTAGACGGAGTCGACTCGCCTGGCAGGCGAAACCCTAATCCGGACCCTCGCGCAGTTGAAGCGCCTACTTTTCCTTCGACGACAGCCGCTTGAGCGCGTCGTCGACCTCCGCCCGGGCATTGGCACCGGCCGCGAGGTTCTCCTGTTGGATCTCCAGGTAGACCTCTTTCCGGAACACGGGGATGTCCCTCGGCGCTTGGATGCCGATCCGGACCTTCTCTCCCATGATCGACAGGACCGACACCTCGATGTCGTCGCCGATCATGATGGACTGATTTGACTTACGGGTCAGTACGAGGATGGCGCCGTCTCCCTACCGAGTCGAGCGTTGTTCTGACCGTACCCCACGAATACTCCCCTCACCCAACAAAATTCTCTCACCGGACCATTGATGGTCCCGAGGTTAGAGAAGTTTCGCCACACAGCCAATGGGGCCTGCACCTGACTGGCGTCCGCGGCCGTGCGCTAGTGTCCCGGCCCGCCATGAGTCGTCGATCGTTGCGCCCCCAGCTCAACCAGATCCGCGGGTGGGTCCGGCAGGGCCGCACCGACGCGTGGATCGCCCACCAGCTCGAAGTCACCGTGCAGCAGATCCAGTCCTTCAAGCGCGAGAACGAGCTCGAGGCCGACGGCGACAGCGCCGGCGAGCCGATCGAGGAGGTCGACCTCCGCGCCGAAGACGACGCCGCGATCGCCGCCGAGCTCGAGGCCGAGGCGGCGCGTCGCGCCGAGGAGGAGGCCAAGTTCGCCGAGGAGGCCGCCAAGCGCGCCGCCGACGAGGACGCCGAGCCCGACGAGGACGACGACGAGAAGAAGCCCGCGCCCAAGAAGCGCGCCCGCCGCGGGGGCCGCACCCGCCGCGAGGACGCCTCAGGATCGTTCGAGGGTACCTTCGACCACGGCGAGGAGGGCTACGGCCTGTGGCTCGATCCCGCGGTCGAGGACAACCCGACCTACGCTGAGCACTGGGCGGGCCACCGCCCCGTCGAGGTCAGCATCGAGGAAGACCAGATCGTCATCCGTCGCGCCAGTGGCGGGGACGACGACTGACCTCGCGCGCCTGCGCGCACACCGCCGGGCGTTATTCGAGCGCAGCACCAGCCGGGCCGAGCGGTTCGCGCACGGCGCGGCGTACTTCACGCCCGCGCACCCGACGAAGTGGGACCTCAACCTGCTCGTCGTCGACGACGCGGCGGGGACGTCGGCCGAAACCCTGATCGCGGAGTCGGAGCGGCTGCAGGCGCCGGCCGGGCTACGTCACCGCAAGGTGGAGATCCACCGCGGGGGCGAGCCGCTCGCCGGGGGCTTCAAGGCGGCGGGCTGGACCGCCGAGCGGGTCGTCGTCATGCTGCTGCGCCGCGGCGCCGACCGGCGCGGCGAGGCGCCGGCGGAGGTGTCCGAGGTCGAGTTCCCGGCGGTGCGGGACCTGATGGAGCAGTGGTACGGCGAGGCGATGAGCTCGGCCGAGGCGCGCGACCTCGCCGACGCCGACGCCGACACGGCGCTCACGAGCGGCGCCCGCTTCTTCCTCACCGACCGCGACGGCGCGCCGGCCGCCTGCTGCATGCTGCTCCCCGGCGACGGCGACGGCGTCGGCCAGGTCGAGGAGGTCTACACCGCCAAGCCCTACCGCGGCGCGGGGCTGGCGAGCGCGGTCGTCCGCGCAGCGATCGCAGCCGCCCAGGGGCGCGGCGACGAGCTGATCATGATCATGGCCGACGCCGACGACTGGCCACAGCGGCTCTACGAGCGGCTGGGCTTCGAGACCGTGGACGAGTACCGATCGTTCACGCGCAAGCCCGGGTAGCCTCAACGCGGTGCCCTACGACACCGCCACCGACCAGTGGGCCGCCGGGCTGCGCCTCCTCGCGGAGGCGCCCGCCGACCAGCGCGATGTGCTCGAGGCCGTGACGCGGCGCATCGAGGCCGACCTGCGGCGCCGCCTCGGCGGGCCGTTCACCTCGGAGGAGCTCGTCGAGCTCTACGACCGGGGCACCGACTGGTGCTCCGACGTCGCCTACGCCGCCGCTCCCGACCAGTCCTACGCCTGGGACGTGAGGATCGTCGCCGACGCCGCCTTCGGGCGGTATCTGCGCGAGGCGACGGACTACGCGGGCGGCCGGCGCCGGGCCTAGCGGCTGGGCTTGGGAAGGTCTTCGATGATGTAGGCGCGCTCGCCGGCCTTGACCATGCCGAGCCGGCGCGCCTCGCGCTCCAGCGCCGACGCGCGCTTGAGATCGTCGCGGCGGGCCTTCAGCCGGTCGTTCTCGGTCCGCAGCGTGGCGACCTCCTCGCGTTTCTGGCCCGCCTCCCTCCAGGTCGACACCCACGTCCGGGCAGGGCCGATGTAGAGGTAGATCAGGAGGGCGAGGACGAACAGGAGCGCCCACCGGCCCAACCGGTCCCAGCGGATGCGGGTGTGCGCGGCGGCCATCCGTTGCCGCTTCGTTCAACACGCGACTCGTCCTTCCTGTGCAACGGCCCGCCCAGCTAGCTTCGAAACGCCGAGCGGCCCAGATACTCCGCGTCCGCCCCCAGCGCCTCCTCGATCCGCAGCAGCTGGTTGTACTTCGCCACGCGGTCCGAGCGCGAGGGCGCGCCGGTCTTGATCTGCCCGCAGCCCGTGGCGACCGCGAGGTCGGCGATCGTGGTGTCCTCGGTCTCGCCCGAGCGGTGCGACATGACCGCGGTGTAGCCGGCCTCGCGAGCCATCGCGATCGCGTCGAGCGTCTCCGACAGCGTGCCGATCTGGTTGACCTTGATCAGGATCGAGTTGGCGACGCCGAGCTCGATCCCGCGCGCGAAACGCTCCGTGTTGGTCACGAAGATGTCGTCGCCGACGAGCTGCACGCGGTCGCCGAGCAGCTGCGTGAGGCCCTTCCAGCCGTCCCAGTCCTCCTCGTCCATGCCGTCCTCGAGCGAGAGGATCGGGTAGCGCGAACAGATGTCGCCCCAGTAGCCCGCCATCTCGTCCGCGGAGAGGTCGCGGCCCTCGTGCTCGAGCCGGTAGCGGCCGTCGTCGTAGATCTCGCTGGCGGCGGGGTCGAGCGCGATCGCGAGGTCCTCGCCCGGCGTGTAGCCCGCGGCCTCGATGCCCTTCATCAGCGCGTCCAGCGCCGCCTCGTTGGAAGCCAGGTTGGGCGCGAAGCCGCCCTCGTCGCCGACACCGCCGCCCATGCCCTGGTCGTGCAGCCACGCCTTGAGGTGGTGGAAGACCTCGGCGGCCATCCGCAGGCCCTCCGAGAAGCTGGGCGCGCCGACCGGGACGATCATGAACTCTTGGAAGTCCACGGAGTTGTCGGCGTGGGAGCCGCCGTTGAGCACGTTCATCATCGGAACCGGCAGGATGCGGGCCGATTCGCCGCCGAGATAGCGCCATAGCGGCTGGCGCTCCTCCGCCGCCGCCGCGCGCGCGGCGGCGAGCGACACGCCGAGGATCGCGTTGGCGCCGAGGCGCGACTTGTTGGGCGTGCCGTCGAGGTCGATCAGCAAACGGTCGAGGCCCTTCTGGTCGAGCACGTCGAAGCCGGCGACCGCGTCGGCGATCTCGCCGTTGACGTTGCCGACCGCCTGGGTGACGCCCTTGCCCATCCAGGCGTCGCCGCCGTCGCGCAGCTCCGTGGCCTCGAACTCGCCGGTCGAGGCGCCCGAGGGCACGGCGGCGCGGCCCTGCGCGCCCGAGCGCAGGACGACGTCGGCCTCGACCGTCGGGTTCCCGCGGGAGTCGAGGATCTGACGGGCGTGGACGTTCTCGATCTGGCTCACGGCTCTCCTTGGGATTCGGCCAGGCGCACCTGGGCGTAGAAGCTCAGCTGGGCGTCGGGACTGAGATCGTCCCAGTCTGCCCCGGCGCGTGCGGCGAGAGCGGCCGCGGCCTCGACGCGGCCGCGGAAGCGGTCGGAGGCGGCGCGCAGCGCGAGCTCGGGGTCGACCTTGAGCTTGCGGGCGACGTTGACGGCGGCGAACAGCACGTCGCCGGCCTCGTGGAAGGCGGCGTCGCGGTCCCCCTCGGCCGCGCGCAGCTCCTCGAGCTCGCCCTCGACCGCGTCGTAGGGGATGTGCTCGAAGTCGAAGCCGGTGGAGGCCGCGCGGCGCTGGACCTTGCGCGCGTACAGCGCGCCCGGGAGGTTCTCCGGGACCTCGCCGAAGATCCCCGGCTCGCGGCCCGCCTCGGTGCGCTTGATCGCGTCCCAGTTGCGCAGCACCTCGCCCGCGTTCTCCACCTCGACGGTGCCGAAGACGTGCGGATGGCGACGGATCAGCTTCTGCCGGCAGTGCTCGGCGACCTCGGCGAGCGAGCCGCCGCCGCGCTCCTCGAGCAGCAGCGAGAGGAAGTGGACCTGGAAGAGCACGTCACCGAGCTCGTCGAGCAGCTTGGCGTCGTCGCCCGAGTGGGCGGCGGCCGCCAGCTCATAGGCTTCCTCGACCGTGTGCGGGACGATCGAGCGTTCGTCCTGCTCACGGTCCCACGGGCACTCCTCGCGCAGGCGGCGGGTGAGCGCGTCGAGGCGCTCAACCGCCGCTGCGGAGTCCTTGGGGTCGCTCAGTTGGCGGGTGTGGCCGTGGGCTGAGCCGGAGCCGGGGTCGCGCCGGCGGGGGCCGTGGCGGTCGGCGTCGGCGTGGCCTTCGGCGCGTTCTTGCAGTCCTGCGTCCGGTAGGCGTCGGCGCAGTCCGTCTTGGCCTTCCAGCGCTTGCGGAAGGACTTGACGAACTTGTCCAGCGCCTTCTGCTGGTTCTGGGACGCGAGGGTCTGCTTGATGGTGGCCTTGGCCTGGGCCAGCGTCTGCTGGGACGCGGCGGTCACCTTCGTGACCTCGAAGACGTAGTAGCCGAACTGGGTCTTGACCGGGCCGGTGAGCTGGCCCTTCTTGGCCTTGAAGATCGCCGTGTCGAGGGCCTTCTCCTGCTGGCCCTTGGCGACCGCCGGGAGCTTGCCGCCCTGCGCCTTCGAGGCCTGGTCGATCGAGAACTTCTTGGCCACCTTCGCGAAGGCCTGGCCGCCCTGGATCGCCTTCTTGGCCTGCGCCGCCTTGGCCGCGCCCTTGGTCAGGACGATCCGGAGGTCGCGCCGCTCGGGCTGCGCGAAGCGCGCCTTGTTCTTGTTGTAGTAGGTCGAGATCTCGGCGTCGGAGACCTTGTCCTTGCCCTTGGTGACCTTCTCGCGGATCTTGTTGGAGAGGGTGTCCAGGCGCACGCGCTTGAGGATGTCCTTCTCGGTCTGGCCGGAGTCCTTGAGGAACTTCGTGAAGTCGGCGGCCTTGGGGAACGCCTGCTTCTTCTGCTTGTCGAAGGTCGTCTGGATCTCCTTGTCGGAGACCTTGATGTTCTGCTCCTTCGCCTCACCCTCGATCCACTGGAAGGACACGAGCAGCTGCATGACCTGGTCACGCAGCGCACCGTACTCCTGCTTGCACTGCTTCTTGAGCGCAGCGTCGGTCACCTTGGGCTGGCCCTTGGCCGGCGCCGGCGTGGTCTTGCGCTTCTGCTTCACGCACTCCGTGAAGCTGGGCGGCTTGGGCGCCGCCGCCGCAGCCTGGCCGCCGGAGCGGGAGGCGACGGTCAGCCAGTGGTCGAACGAAGCCTTCTCGATCGAGGTGCCGTCGACGGTCGCGACGGCGTTGCCAGGCACCCCGCCGCACCCGGCAACGATGGATGCGGGCACAAAAAAGGCGCCGAGCGCCAGCCAAAGCAGTCTCTTTTTCATCACGCGAACCGAGGGTAGCGGGTGTCTTCTCAACATTGTCTAAGAGGTCACGCGGCTTCGCCCTGCACCGCGAGCAGCGCATCTGCCGCCCGCACGACCGCCGGGAAGCGCTCCGCGGGGTCGTCCGGCACCCGCATCGAGAGCTGCGACTTGCCCGATTCGTACAGCGCGCCGGGGATCTGCGCGCGCAGCTTCTTGGCCCGCACCGAGTCGAGCTCGATCGGCGTGACCGCGAGCCGGCCCTGGCGGAACGTGACCGTCGTCGCCCCGGCCTGGCCGAGCTTGATGCGCGCCTGCTGGAGCACTAGCAGGTTCTCGAGCGGCTCCGGAGGCTCCCCGAACCGATCGCTGAGCTCGGCGCGCAATTCGGCCAGCTCGGCCACCTCACGGGCGCCCGCGATGCGCCGGTGGACGTCGACCTTGGCCTGCTCGTAAGGGATGTACTCGACCGGGATGTAGGCGTCGACGTTGACGTCAAGGCGCACGGGCTCGCGCAGGTCCTCCTCGTCGACGGCGCCGTCGCCCATCGAACGCACCGCCTCGTCGAGCATCTGCATGTAGAGCTCGAAGCCGAGCGCCGCCACGTGGCCGGACTGCTCGTCGCCGAGCAGGTTGCCCGCGCCGCGCAGCTCGAGGTCGCGCATCGCGATCTTGAAGCCGGAGCCGAGCTCCGTGTAGTCCGAGAGCGCCGACAGCCGGTTCGCGGCCTCCTCCGTCAGCGCGCCCGCGCTGGGGTAGAGCAGATACGCGTAGGCCCGCTCGCGAGAGCGGCCCACGCGGCCGCGGATCTGGTAGAGCTGCGACAGGCCGAAGATGTCGGAGCGCTCGACGATCAGGGTGTTGGCCTGCGGGATGTCGATGCCCGACTCGATGATCGAGGTCGAGACGAGCACGTCGGCCGCGCCGCGCAGGAAGTCCATCATGCGCTCCTCGAGCTGCTTCTCGTCCATCTGCCCGTGGGCCACGGCGAACGACATGCCCGGACACAGCGCCCGCAGGCGCTCCGCCGTCTCGTCGATGTCCTCGATGCGGTTGTGCAGGAAGAACGCCTGGCCGCCGCGCGCCTTCTCGCGCTCGAGCGCCTGCTTGACCAGGCCCTCGTCGTACTCGCCGACGTAGGTCTTGACCGGACGCCGGCCCTCGGGCGGCGTCTCGATCACGGAGATGTCGCGAACGCCCGCGAGCGACATCTGCAGCGTGCGCGGGATCGGCGTGGCACTCATCGAGATCACGTCGACCTTCAGGCGCAGCTGGCGCAGCAGGTCCTTCTGCTTGACCCCGAAGCGCTGCTCCTCGTCGACGATCAGCAGCCCGAGGTCCTTCGCGCGCACGTCGCGCGAGAGCAGCCGGTGCGTGCCGATGAGGATGTCCGCCTTCCCCTCCGAGAACCGCTTGACGGCGGCGCGCTGGTCGGCCGGGGCGCGGAAGCGCGAGACGTGCTCGATCGTGAACGGGTAGTCGCGCAGGCGCTCGGTGAAGGTGCCGAAGTGCTGCTGGGCGAGGATCGTCGTCGGCACCAGCATCAGCACCTGCTTGCCGGCGTTGGCGGCCTTGAAGGCGGCGCGCAGCGCGACCTCCGTCTTGCCGTAGCCGACGTCCCCGCAGATCAGCCGATCCATCGGACGCTCGGCCTCCATGTCCCACTTGACCTGCTCGATCGCCTCGCGCTGGTCGCGCGTCTCCGTGTAGGGGAAGGCGACCTCGAAGTCGCGCAGCCAGTCCGAGTCGGGCGGGAACGCGAAGCCGCGCCGGTGGCGGCGCTCGGCGTAGAGGTTGAGCAGCTCGGCGGCCTGCTCCTGGGCGGCGCGGCGGGCGCGCGCCTTCATCGTGTCCCAGCGCGTCCCGCCGAGCTTGGAGAGCGGCGGGTGGTCGCCGCCGGCGCCGACGTAGCGCGAGATCTTCGCGAGCTGGTCGACCGGCATGAAGACGCGGTCGGAGCCCTGGAACTCGAGGTCGAGATAGTCGCGCGTGACCCCGGCGACGGTCTTCGTGTCGAAGCCGGCAAAGCGCGCCAGGCCGTGGTCCTCGTGGACGACGATGTCGCCCGTGCGCAGGTCGGCGAACGAGCGCAGCAGCCCGCGGCCGCGGCGGGTCGGCCGCTCGGCGCGGCCGCGGCGGTGGATCAGCCGGTGCTCGGGGATCGCCGCGAGCTGCATCGGCGGGCAGACGAAGCCGTCGCGGAGGTTGGCCTCCGCGAACACGAGCCCGCCGTCCTCCGGCTTCCAGCCCGCCCGCAGGCGCTGCAGGTTGTAGGCGGCGCGCTCGCCCTGGCCGCGCTGCGGCCAGGTGACGAGCGTCGTGTAGCCCGAGCGGGTGAGCTTCTCGAGCTCAGGCTCGGCCTCGTTGAGCGAGCGTGCGGCGAACTCGGCCGCCTGCGCGCGGAACTCGAGCGGCTGCGAACCCGAGATCGAGGACAGCCGCAGCGGCTTGCGCGCCTCGAGCGACGCCACGATCGCGGGCGGCGCGACATAGAGGTCGTGCGCGTCGGTGTCGTGGAAGGCGGCGCAGACGTCATCCCAGTGGTCGCGCAGCGCCGGCGCGACGTCCTCGTCGGCGGCGATCACCACGTCGGTGTGCTCGGGGAAGAGGTCGAGCAGCTCGCGGAAGCGGTCGACGGGCAGCAACTCGGCCACGTCGGGACGGTTGTCGGCGTCCTCGAGCGCGGCGATCTCGGCCAGCTCCCGGTGCTCGGGGGCGAGCTCGGCGGCCGGGGCGATCTCGACCCGCTGGGCCTCCCCCAGCGAGCGCTGGGTGAAGGTGGAGAACCAGCGCAGCGACTCGATCTCGATGTCGAAGAGCTCGACGCGGACCGCGCGCTCCTCGGTGGCCGGGTAGATGTCGAGCAGCCCGCCGCGAGCCGCGAACTGCCCGCGGTCCTCGACCTGGTCGACGCGCTCGTAGCCTGCCGCGACGAGCTTGCCGAGGGTCTCGTCGAGGTCGAGCAGCTCGCCGACCTCGAGCGCGAAGCCGTGCGGGCGCAGCTCGGGATCGGGCACCTTCTCCGACAGCGCGACGGCGGAGACGACGACGACGGGAGCCTCCTGATGAAGGTTTCGCCTGCCAGGCGAGTTGACTCCGTCGAACCCGCCTTCGGCGACGTTACATTCGAGCACGGCGTCCAGCGCGGCCACGCGGAGCCCGACCAGATGCGCCGGCGGTGAGAGGTGCGACTCGTAGGCGACGCCGCGGCTGGGGTAGAAGCGCACGGCCCGCGGCCGCAGCCAGGCGCGCAGGTCGGCCGCGAGGTCGCGCGCGGCACGGTCGTCGCCCGCCACCACGATCGTGGGGCGGCGCACGTCGCGGTCGGCGACCGCGGCGATCAGGAACGGGCGCAGCGACTGCGAGACGAACGCGCGCGCCCCGGGCTCGTCGAGCGCGGGGGCGTCGGGATGGTGCTCGAGATGACGGAGGAGAGGGCGGAGTGACATCGATGGACGTGCATGCCGAGCGACCGCGCGCAGCGCGGCCGGGACCTGCTCACACGAGTCTACGAAGCCGCCGGCACGCTGGGCTCGAGCGCCCAGGCGAGGGTGTCGAACAGGCGCCGCGGCACGGCCGCGGGCACCGCGGACCAGTCGACCGGACCCCAGTCGTCGAGCACCCGCTGGAGCGCGTCGCCGAGCGACGCCGAGCCGGGCTCGGTCGCGGGAAGCTCGGGGATCGGGCCGACGCCGAAGGCGTGGACGAACCACGCCGTCTCGCTGACCCCGGCGTGCAGGTGGAACCCCTCGCCCACCCGCTCCTCGGCCAGCAGCAGCGTCACGTCGTCGGCGCGGGCCATCAGGCGGGGGCCCGGCAGCCGGCGCTCGGCCAGCATCGGGATCAGCTCGAGGCGGCGCAGGGAGAGGTTCGCGGCGAGCATGCCCGCCGGCCCGATCGCGAAGCGGTCGAGCGGCGTCAGCGGGTCATCAGCGCGCCAGACGCCGCAGAACGCCTCGCCGAAGCCGGCGTGGTGCGCCGCGGCCGCCCAGTCGACGAAGCGGCCCGCGATCGGCTGCGTCGCCCAGCGGCGGCTGTAGTCGTCGAGGCACGGGGCGTCCCCGTTGGCCGGTGGCACGGCCGCCGTGGGCACAGCCTCGAGCTTGCGACGTCGTCGCAGGTGCAGCCCCATGGGTTCCTATGTCGGCCCCCGCGGCGGCCGGGTTGAGCGTCAGCGAGGCCGCTGGGCGAGCAGGTTGAGCCGCACGTACTCGATCGCGGGCTCGGGCATCGCCGCGAGCACGGCCTCGACGAAGCCGTCGCGGCGCTCGGGCGGGACGCGCTCGAGGTGCGAGCCGAGCATCACGGTGCCGAGGTACTCGCGCGGGTTCTCGGGCTCGACGCGCACGCTCTGCGGCCACGTCTTGACGTCCGTGAAGCCGATCCGCTCGAGCCGCTCCGCGGTCCCCGCCGGCGAGGCGAAGTTCCACGGCCCGGCCCAGCCCCTGAGGGCGGGCTCGTCCACCGCGTCGATCGCCGCCTGCACGCTGGCGACGTTGCCCTCGCCGCCGCACTGGGCGACGAGGCGGCCGCCCGGCTTCAGGGCGGCGAACAGGTGCTCGAAGAGGCGGTGGTGATCCGCGATCCAGTGGAACGTCGCGGTCGAGAGGATCGCGTCGACCGGCGCGGAGAGCTCGAGCTCGGTGAGGTCGGCGACGAACGCGTCCACGCCCGGCCCGAGCCGCTCGCGCGCCTCGGCGACCATCGCGGGCGAGCCGTCGACCGCGACGACCTCGCCGCGCGGGAGCCGCTCGAGCAGCGCCGCCGTCACACGGCCCGTGCCGCAGCCGGCGTCGAGCACGCGCTCGTCGCCGCGCAGCTCGAGGCGATCGAGCACCTCGCGCCCCATCGCCTCCAGCGGGGCCGAGACGCGCTGGTAGGACTCGGCGTCCCAGTCGCGCGGGGGCATTCAGCCGGCCGTCACCAGCCGCTCGGCCGCGTCGGCGGCTTCCGCCACCAGCGACGCGACCTCGTCGTTGGACTGGCGCCAGGAGCCGAGCACGTGCGACGAGACGATCTCGGGATCGGTCGAGTCCGGGCGCCCGACGCCGATGCGCACGCGGTGGAAGTCCGGCGAGCCGAGCTCGCGGCGCAGCGACTTGAGCCCGTTGTGGCCCGCGAGGCCGCCGCCGAGGCGGACGCGGATGTCGCCGAACGGGAGGTCGATCTCGTCATGGACGACGAGCACGCGGTCGAGATCGACGCGGTAGCTCCCGCGCGCGGGGCCGACCGAGCGCCCGGCGTCGTTCATGAACGTCTGCGGCTTGAGCACCGCGACGCGCGGCCCGCCGGGGCCGGTGCGCCCCTCGGCCAGCTCGCCGTTGAACTTCTTCTTCGGCTTCGGGAGGTCCCAGCGCCGGATCAGCTCGTCGGCCACGCGGAAGCCCACGTTGTGCGGCGTGTTCGCGTAGCGGGTGCCCGGATTGCCGAGCCCGACGACCAACCAGTCCACCGGGGTGGAGCTGAAGAGCTTCAGCTGTCGTCGCCGGAGGCCTCGGAGGCCTCTTCGGCGGTGTCGCCCTCGGCCTGCCGCTCGGCCTCTTCGAGCTCAGCGCCCGCGAGCGGCTCGCCGTCCTCGCCGACCAGCGCGGTCTCGGTCTCGATCTCGTCGTCGACCGGCTCGAGCGTCGGCGGGGTGATCGTGGCGATGACGGTCTCCTCGAGATCGTCGAGCAGCGTGACGCCTTCGGGAATCGTCACAGCGGCCAGCGTGAGCGTCTCGTTCATCTCCATCTTGGAGACGTCGTGCTGGATCACATCGGGAAGGTCGTCGGGGAGCGCGAGCACGTTGACCTCGCGCGTCTCCTGGCTCAGCACGCCGCCCTCGGAGACGCCGGGCGAGTCCTCCGCGCCGACGAGGTCGAGCACCGCGGTGGAGTGGATCGGCTGGCTCATGTCGACCCGCAGCAGGTCGACGTGGATGGCCTCGCCGCGCACCGGGTGGTTCTGGACGTCCTTGACGATCACCGGGGTGGCCTCGCGGCCGTCGACCGCGAGATCGAGCACCGAGCCCGCGTGGGCGAGCGCGGAGCGCAGGATGCGCGCGTTGACCGCGAAGGTCTCCGGCTCGCCGCCGCCGCCGTAGACGACGCCGGGGACGAGGCCCTCGCGGCGCAGCCGGCGCGTCGAGCGCGACCCTTCGACGGGACGGGCGCTGACCTCGAGTGCGGTGTGCTCTGAACGTGCCACGACGGTCGCCGATGGTAGCGAACCGCTGGTGCACGGCCCGTTCTCTGGGTAGATTGATTGGACGATGTCGCCCGATGCGGAGCTGATGCTCATCTTCGGCACGTTGCACCTGATCGCCGTCGCGTTCGGTGCCCTCCTGTTCGTGATGTTCCTGCGCTCGGAGGCGACCAGGCCGTGGAAGCCGCCCGACGAGGACGAGGGTGGCGGCGGCGGCAACGATCGCCTGCCGTCGCGCCCGCCGCGGAGCTCGCCGCCCGGCGGCCTGCCGCTCCCGGACGCGGTGCCGCCGGCGGTCCGCCTGCGCTCGCACGAGCGCCTGCGCGACCTCACTCCGCAGCGCACGCGCCGCCCGGCGCGCGAACCCGCGCCGCAGCGACGCCCGGTCCGGCGCTAGGCGCCTAGGCCGTCAGCCGAACTGCTTCGTCGCGGCGTAGTTGCGCTGCAGGTCCGTCCACGCGGGCTTGCGTGAGAAGTCGCCGTAGCGCAGCAGGCCCTTCTGATGCAGCGGCGGGGTGGGCCGCGGGTTGCCGCCCTCCCAGCCCGGGCGCACGCGGAACTCGTTGAGCGCCCAGTAGATCGCGCCGCTGAGCCAGGTCTTCTGCGCGTACGTGGCGAGGTGGAAGTTCACGAAATCCTGCTGGTAGGCCCACGTTCCCTTCTCCTCCACCGGGCCGTCGCGGTTGGCCTCGGCGCCGAACTCCGTGATCATCAGGGCCTGCTTCGGGTAGCAGGCGCGGATCCCGTCGAGGTAGCCCGACAGCCGCGTGCGGTCGAAGATCGAGCCCTGCGGCCCGGGGTACCAGCCGAAGTACTCGTTGAAGCCGATCACGTCGAGCGGCTTGTAGGCCTTGTTCTGGCAGCCGACGAGCGGATAGCCCGCGACGGCGATGCCGACGGGACGGCTCGGATCGAGGCGCTTGGCCTCGCGGACGGCGTTCTTGATGTAGCTCGACTGCGTCGGGCCGGGGCGGGAGGAGAGCTCGTTGCCGATCGACCACAGCAGCACGGAGGGGTGGTTCTGGTTCGCGATGATGTTCTTCTCGAGCTCCTTGGCGGCGAGCTCGGTCACGCCCGGCTTGGCGAGGCTCGCGGTCTTGAGCGCGTAGACCGGCACCTCGGACCAGATCATCACGCCCTCTTTGTCGGCCAGCTCGTGCGTGTAGGGATGCATCGGGTAGTGCGTGCGCATCAGCGTCGCGCCGACCGCCTTGGTCTCCGCCACGAGCCGCTCGCGGAAGGCGTTGTCGACCGCGAAGCCCTGGGCCTTGGAGTCCTCGTGCACGCCGACGCCGCGGAGGTTCACCCGCTGGCCGTTGAGGATCAGGTGGCCGTCGGAGGAGACGCGGACCGAGCGGATGCCCGTGCGCAGGCGGTAGGAGCTCACGCTGCGCCCGCCCGCGCTCGCCTTGAGGTTGACGTTGTAGAGGTTGGGGGTCGGGGGCGACCACACGCGCGGGTGCGGCATCCGGAAGCTGGTGTTGAACGAGGTCACGCCGTTGCCGGGGATGCTGCGGGTGCCGAGGTCGAGGCGGCGCGAGCCGAAGTTGCCGGTCACATGGACGCTCTTGCCGCCGGAGTGCACGTTGCGCAGCGTGACCCGGACCCGCACGGTCGCGGTGCAGCGCGCGCAGGCCAGCAGCGGCGTCACCCGCACGGACTTCCAGTCGACGACGTTCAGGCGCTTGAGGTAGACCTCGCGCTGGAGGCCGGAGTAGTTCCACCAGCCGCCGGTCGGCGTGCCGTTCGTGGCCAGGCCGGAGGGCGGGAAGTCGGTCGACCGGCGCTTGGAGTCGACGCGGATGACGAGCCGGTTCGTCCCGCGTCGCCTGATGCCCTTGAGGCGGAACTCGAACGGGATGTAAGCGCCCCGGTTGGAGCCGATGGGCTTGCCGTTGAGCCAGACCCGCGAGCGGTAGTTGACCGACTCGAAGCGCACCGCCCACTCGAGCGCCTTGCTCGCCTCGGGCAGCGAGAAGTCCTTGCGGTACCAGCCCACGCCGCCGATCATCGAGGCCGGCGAGTCGTCGCCGAGGTTCCAGACGTTGGGCACCTTCACCGTCGACCAGCCGGCGCGGCTCGACGAGCGGTTCCAGCCGCTGGAGAGGCCCTGGTTCGACGGGTCGAGGCGGAACAGCCAGGCGCCGTCCATGAGGTAGCGGCCCGAGGGGCCCTCGTAGTAGAGGGTCTTGGCCGACGGCTTGTCGGCGGCCGCCGCCACGCTCGGCAGCGCCAGCGCGACGAGCGCGAGGAGGGGCAGGGTCAGTCTGAGGGCGCCACGCATCCGCGGCATCACAACACAGCGTCCGGCGGGAAGTCGCGCGGTCGCCGCGGCGGTCATCCACATGACGCGTCGAGCCCGATCGGCTTCGAGATCGCGAGCAGCTCCACCCCGCCGCCGGTCAGCGGGCCCTCGCGCAGCGCCTTCACGCACTGGACGACCGGCAGCGACCCCCCGGCCCGCCACGCCACGCGGCCGGTACCGGCGCGCCGTGTCATCGTCACCCGCACCGACGGCTGATAGTTGAGGATCTGGACGGTGCCGGGACGCTTGAGCTGCGCGACGCGCTGGCGCGTGACCTGGGCGCAGGCGGGCTCCCGCGAGCAGGCGGGGAGCTTGCGGAGCACCGCGCCCGCGTCGCCGCGCGCCTCTGCCCGCAGCACGTCGAGCACGCGCTCGCGCTCGGCGCCCTGGCCGGTCAGCGCGCGCGCCAGCAGGAACGAGATGCCGAGGAAGACGAACAACCCGAAGACGACGGCGGTGACGAGCGTGACGCGGCGCACGGCCGCGGCACGGTACTAGGGCGCTATCCCGCTTCGGGAAAGTCGTCGCCCGAGATCTCGAGGAAGCGCTCGACCGACGCCTCCTGCTGGGCGAGGCGCTCGCCGGCGCGGCGTGCATGCCCGGCCGCGAACTCGAGGAAGTCCTCGAGGCAGCGCTCCGGGTCGTCGGGCAGCGGGTAGACGCGCGCCACGTCCTGCTGCGCGCACGCGATCCCCATCGGCGGGCGGCCCTCGGCGAGCGGTCGCGCCCCGCAGACGACGGTGACGACGATCTGCTTCTCCTTCGCGACGAGCGCGGCGGGCAGCAGGCGGTGAGCGGGGAGGCGGACGTCAAGGACGATCCGGCGGTCGAGCTCGACGCGCGACCGGGCGACGTCCTCGAGCGGCTCGCGCCAGATGTCGAGCACGGTGTCGGCGCCGAGCAGCGCGTCGCGCAGCGCGCCCGCCTGCTCCGCGTAGAGCGCCTCGGCCTCGTCGCGATCGCGCGCGCCGGCGAGGTCGAGGTCGCACGGAACGCGCAGGAGATCGTCGGGCGCGACGGCGCTGCCCGCCCCGCGCCCGCCGTGGGCGATGTAGGTCTGGATCGTGCCGAGGTCGCGCCGGCCGTGGAAGACGACCGTGAGCTGCTCGCAGAGCGGGAGGCCTCCGACTCGCAGGGCGACGGCCGCCGAGGCCTCCTGGTCGATCAGGGCCCTGCGCAGCAGATCGTCGGCGAGATGGTCGTCCATGGCCCCTCTATCGGCAGTTCGCTGACCTGATTGTTACCCACTTGACGGACGAGCGGTACCCTCCGGCGCGAAATGAAGCTGATCTATAAGCCCTTTGGAATCATCCTCGGCATCCTCGGCGGCCTCGTCGGCAAGCGCGTCTTCGACTTCGTGTGGACCAAGATCGACGACGAGGACCCGCCCAAGCCGACCACGCAGGAGGCGGATTGGGGCAAGATCCTCGTCACGGCGGCGCTCCAGGGCATGATCTTCAAGTCCACCCGCGCGCTGATCGACCGCCACGGCGCCAAGGGCTGGTACTACCTCACGGGTGCGTGGCCGGGCGAGAAGCGCCCGGACCCCGACGAGTAGAGCGCGTCGATCGCGGAGGCGGCAGCCGGCTCAACCCCCGCCGCGGATCACGAACCCGCGCGCGGCGAGCGTCGCCAGCGCGTCCTCGAAGCCCCCGAAGTCGCGCGCGAGCAGCAGCTCGATCGGCCGCCCCGACGGCCCCTCGCGGCGCACCCAGCGCTGGAGCACGGGCGCGCCCGCCGCCTCCTCGGCCTCGGCCAGCAGGTCGAGCAGGATCGGCAGCTCGGGCCGGTGCTCGAGGTCACCCGAGACGACCTCGAGCGGGCCGGCGTCGAGCACGCTGAGCAGCTCGTCGTCGTCGAGCCCCAGCAGCTCCTGGAGGCGGGCGGCGCTCAGCGGAGCCGGTGCCGGGAAGGATGCGCCACGGGAGCCAACATACCGCTTGTCAGCGCGACTTCAGGGCGTTGTCGACCTCTTCGAGGACCGCGGCGTCCGCCGACCCGGGGTCGAGGGTCCTCAGGCCACGCTCGACCGCGGCGGCGATGTCCGAGAAGAGCCGGTTGGCCTTTGCGTGATCACGCTGCCGGAGGTAGGACTCGCTGTCGCGAGATGATCGGGCCTCGTCGATCAAAGTACTGAGACGTGTACCCCGCGAGGCCTCGGTGCCGGTCAGAGATTTGGGCTCCATCGTCCCGTCTCCCATCGATCCTGTGGTGAAAGGCTCGGGCTGCTCTGCGGTCCCGAACAATCAGTATGCCTTCATCATTGCTTGCCGCCCCACTCGGCGCAAGGGCAATTTCATGGATCTGCTCCGGAGCGGGCGACGATCGCGGTCCCGCCCCAGTCCGGGATCGGCACCAGCGGCGCGCCGGTCCGGGCCTGGAACTCGCGCGTCGCCTTCTTGGCGCCGCCGAAGGCGCCGTTGTTGAAGTCGTGCACGAGGATGTAGCCGCCCGGCGACAGACGCTCGTAGAACCAGTTGAGGCCTTCGAGCACGGGCGCGTATAGGTCGGCGTCGATGCTGACGAGCGCGAAGGTGACGTCCTCGGCGCCGGCGGCGCTCTGCGGGAACCACCCCGGATGCAGGCTCACGCGGCCCGGATCGGCGAAGCGGGCGCGCACGCTGCGCGGATCGGTGGCCGAGAAGTCGATGAAGTCGTCGACGAGGTTCTCGCGGGCGTCGACGGCGACGTCCCGCTCGTCGAACCCCTCGAAGGTGTCGAAGAGGTGGACGGGACGATCCAGCAGGTAGCCGCTCAGGAGCGAGGCGAAGTCCCCGCGGAAGACCCCGAGCTCCCCGATCGCGCCCGCGACCTCGTGCTCGGCGATCTCGCGGCACAGGAGCTGCGCGGTGCCCTGGCGCACGTAGTCGGAGGTGATCGACCACGGCATCGCCTCCAGGAAGCGGTCGACGTCGGGGCGCAGGCCCGGGTCGGCCATGCCCCGGATCACGTGATAGTTGGCGCGCGCGGCGAGGCGGCGGACGATCGAGCGAGCGCCCCTGCTCAGGGCCGGGTGCTGGGTGAGGCGGAGAAGCGGCGACGGGCCGCCGTCGTTGCCGGGCACGCGGCGGCTAGAAGAGCTGGTTCTCGCCGCCGAAGACCTGGGACACGGAGTCGTCCGTGAAGATCGAGCGGATCGAGTCGGTCAGCAGGTCGGCGCAGGAGAGGACGCGCACGTTGTCGGGCGCCCCCGGGCGGAGCGGGATCGTGTCCGTCACCACGATCTGCTCGAAGTTCGCGGACGCGAGGTTCTCGTACGTTCCAGCGCTGAACACGGCGTGGGTGGCGGCCGCGTACACGCGCGCGGCGCCCTCGTCGATGACGGTCTGCGCGGCGGCCTTGAGCGTGCCGGCGGTGCCGATCATGTCGTCGACGATGACCGCCGTCTTGCCCTGGACGTCACCGATCACGTAGCCGATCTCGGCGACCTGCTGGGCGGGGCGCTCCTTGTTGAGGATCGCCAGCTCGGCTCCGATCTTGGAGGCGAAGTTCTTGGCCAGCTTCACCCGGCCGGCGTCGGGAGAGACGACCACGAGGTCCTCGAGCCGCAGGTCCGAGAAGTACTGGGTGAGCATGAACGTCGCGGTCATGTGGTCGACCGGCTTCTGGAACATGCCCTGGATCTGGCCGGCGTGGAGGTCCATGGTGAGGACGCGGTCGGCCCCCACGGCCTCGAGCGCGCGGGCGACCATGCGGGCGGAGATCGGCTCGCGTGGGGCCGACTTCTTGTCCTGGCGCGAGTAGCCGAACCACGGCGTCACCGCGATCACACGGTGCGCGGAGGCGCCGACCGCCGCGTCGATCATCAGCAGGAGCTCCATCAGCGAGTCGTTGGGCGACATCCCGGTCGACGGGTTCCCGCAGGTCGGCTGGACGATGAAGACGTCGGCGCCGCGGATCGACTCCAGGTAGCGGCAGTAGACCTCGCCGTCGGCGAACGTCTTGAGCTCGACGCCGCCCAGTTCCAGGCCGAGCTTGCTGCCGATGCGCGCCGCCAGCTCGGGGTTCGCGCGGCCCGAGAAGAGCATCAGGCGCTTGCCGTACTCGACCTCGATGGAAGTCGCCGGGGCGGGGTGGGGATCCAGGCTCACCGCATCGCGGAGTGTACGCGCGGAGGCAGACGGTGCGCGCGCCGTCATCGCTCTTTCCGGGGAGCCCGCTCGGCATAGCCCTCGACATTGCGCTGGCGCTCGCGCGCGATCCCCAGCGCGCCGGGCGGCACGTCGTCGGTGATGACCGAGCCGGCGCCCGTATAGGCGCCGTCGCCGACCGTCACGGGTGCGACGAAGGAGGTGTGGACGCTCACCCTGACGCCGCTGCCGATCGTCGTGCGGTGCTTGTTGGCGCCGTCGTAGTTGGCGGTGATCGTGCCGGCGCCGACGTTCGAGCCCGCGCCGATGTCGGCGTCGCCGATGTAGGAGAGATGCGGCACCTTCGTGCCCTCGCCGAGCTCGGAGTTCTTGATCTCCACGAAGGTGCCGGCCTTGGCGCGGTCGTGGAGCCGCGCGTTCGGGCGCAGGTAGGCGAACGGGCCGACCGAGACGCCGGCGCCGAGCGCGGCGCCGTCGAGGTAGGAGTGCACGATCCGCGTCTCGTCCCCGGCGGTCGTGTCGATCAGCGTCGCGAGCGGGCCGATCGTGCAGCGCTCGCCGATGCGGGTGGCGCCGCGCAGGAACGTGCTCGGCTCGACGATCGTGTCGCGGCCGATGGTCACGCCGGCCTCGATCAGCGTGCTCGCCGGGTCGACGATCGTCACGCCCGCCAGCCCGTGCTCGCGGTGGATGCGCGCCTGCGCGAGCGCGCGGACGTGGGCGAGGTCGACGCGGGTGTTGACGCCGAGCGTGAGCGTGTGGTCGGTGACCGTGTGAGCGCCGACGAGCTTGTCGTCCGCCCGCAGGAGCGGCAGCACGTCGGGCAGGTAGAGCTCACCCTGCGCGTTGTCGGAGGTGAGGCGGTCGAGCGCGTCGAGCAGGTCGCCGCCGGCGAACGCGTAGATGCCGGTGTTGACCTCCCGGATCGCCTCCTCGGCGGGCGTCGCGTCACCGGGAGTCTTGGTCTCGACGACACGCTCGACGCTGCCGTCGGAGGCGCGGATCACGCGCCCGTAGCCGCTCGGGTCCTCGAGCTCCATCGTTGCCATCGTGGCCGCGGCACCGCTCTCCTCGTGGCCCTCCGCGAGCGCGGTGATCGCCTCGGGGGTGATCAGCGGCACGTCGCCGTAGAGCACGAGCACGGTGTCCTCCGCGCTGATCTGATCGGCCGCGGAGCGCACCGCGTCCCCGGTCCCGTTGGGCTCCTCCTGCACGGCCAGCTCGACGCCGTCGGGCAGCTCGCCCTCGAGGCGGCGCTGCGGCCCGTCGACCACCACGATCCGCCCCGCCCCCGCCTCCTGCGCCGCCCGGATCGGCCAGCCGATCATCGGGCGCCCGCAAATCGGGTGCAGCACTTTCGGCAGGTCGGACTTCATGCGCGTGCCCTCGCCCGCGGCGAGGATCAGCACGGTCGGAGCGGGCACGCGGAGCATCGTAGTATCGGCACCGCCCTGGGGGGTGGTGTACTTGGCTAAGCACGCGCGGTTTTGGTCCGTGAGGACCGGGTTCGATTCCTGGCCCCCCAGTCACTTCCGTCCGCTTCGCATGCGAACATGTGTTCGTGCCGCGACGTGGATCTGGGCCATCTCCACGGCGCACTTTCACCCAGGCGCCGCCCGCGTCCCTCGGGGGCGTGCGGTCCCGCTCGAAGCGGTGCTCGTCGAGCACTCGACCTACCGCCGCCAATCCCTCAAGAAGCGACTTTACGCCGAGGGCCTCAAGCAACGGCGGTGCGAGCTGTGCGGCCGCCAAGGCGAGGAATGGCGGGGCCGGTGGAGGCCGCTGACCATCGACCACATCAACGGCGTCGCCACGGACAACCGGCTCGAGAACCTGCAGATCGTGTGCCCGAACTGCGCGGCCACCCTCGAGACCCACTGCACGACCAGCTCGTGCGCGAGATAGCGGAGACGAGCTGGTCGGCGGTCGGGCGGAAGTACGGGGTGTCGGACAACGCCGTGCGCAAGTGGGTGCGGTGGTACGAGGCGGAGGCGGCGTGAATCAGGCTGCGGGCTGCTGCAGGTACCACTCGACGAAGCGGGTGCAGCGGCGTTCGTCGTCGAACTCGAGCTCGAAGAGGTTGGAGAAGTGCTTGCCGTCGCTATAGCGGGTCTCGCCGGTCGCGGTCGCGGCGTTGCCCTCGATGAGCGCGGGCGCGTAGCCCGCGGCCCACGAGCCGGGGTCGTCGCGGTCCTCGAGCCACGAGGCGGCGATCGCGTCCGGGCCGCGCAGCGGCTCCTCCCACGGCTCGTAGGCGTAGGTCACGCCGGGGGCGAAGAGCGCGCGGATCGCGTCCGGGTCGTAGCTGCGCCAGGCCGCCACGTAGTCGTCCAGCCAGTGCTGCACGGTTTCTCGCGAGAGCATCCCCGGATCCTTCCACCGCGCATCGCACCGGGATACCGGCGCAAGTGGGTCTTCTCGTTGGGGGAAGGCCCACTAGAGTGGCGCCGCCGATGCGTCGCCCCCGTCTCCTTGTCGCCGCTGCCGCGGCGGCGCTCGTCACGGGTGCGGCTCCGGGGATCGCCCAGGCAGGCGATCCGATCATGCCGCTGTCGCAGCTGCGGCCCGGGATGCAGTGCACGGCGTACTCCGTTTTGCGAGGGACGGCGATCACGAGCTTCGACGCCGAGATCGTCGACGTCGTCTCGGGTGACGCGTCGGCCAACGACGGCCCGCGCATCCTCATCGACCTGTCCGGCCCCGCCATCGACCGGACCGGCGTCGGGCCGGGCTTCTCGGGCTCGCCGATCTACTGCCCCGACGGCACGGGCGCGGCGCGCAACGCCGGCGCGATCGCCGAGGCGATCGGCGCCTACGGCGGCAAGACCGTGCTGGCCACGCCGATCGAGGAGATCCTCGCCAACCCGCCCGACGCGCCTCGCGCCAGGCCGGTCGGCGCGCGCGCGTCGCGGATCGGGCGCGTGCTCCCGCTCGCCGAGCCGCTCACCGTCTCGGGCCTGAGCCAGAGCCTCGCCGAGAAGCTGACCGCCGCTGGTGCGAAGGCGCGCCGGCCCGTCCTCGCCGCGCCCGCGATGCCGCTCGCCCCCTTCCCCGCGGCGCCGCCGCGCCCCGGGTCGGCGCTGAGCGTCGGCTACTCCTCGGGCGATATCGCGGTCGGCGCGGTCGGCACGGTCGCCTACGTCGACGGCGACCGCGTGTGGGGCTTCGGCCACCCGTTCGAGAACACCGGCCTGCGCTCGCTGCTGCTGCAGGACGCCTACGTCTACACCGTGATCTCGAACCCGAACGTCGGCACCGACAGCGGCTCGACCTACAAGCTCGCCGCCGCCGGCCACACGCTCGGCACGATCTCCAACGACGCGAGCGCCGCCGTCGTCGGGCGCTCCGGCCGGCCGCCGCTGACCCTCCCCGTGCGCATCTTCACGGAGGACGAGGACACGGGCGAGCGCTCGACGCTCGGCGCGCAGGTGGTCGACGAGACCGACGTCGGCACGCCGGCCGGCAGCTCGGCGCTGAGCTTCGTCGCGCCGCTCGCGCTCGCCCAGGGCGCCTCGTCGATCCTGCGCAGCGCGCCCGGCAAGCTCAGCGGGACTGTGTGCGTGCGGATCGCGCTGCGCGAGCGAAAGGGCCCACTGCGCTTCTGCAACCGCTACGCCTCCGCCGTCCCGCCGTCGGACCCTGAGGCGGGCGAGAACATCGTCGCCGCGGGCGGCGCGTCGGACGCGCTCAGCGCGCTGGGCGACATCGACCGCTTCACGCGCCGCACGCTGCACGTGACGGAGTTCGCCGCGCGCGTGAAGCTGAGCCGCGGCCTGCGCCAGGCGTTCATCCGGTCGGTGACGCTGCCGCGCCACGTCCGCCGCGGTCACCGCGTGCGCGCGACGCTGCACCTGCAGGTCACCCGCGGGCCGCACATCACGCGCTCTTTCCGGCTGCGCATCCCGAGCTCCCTGCACCCTGGGAAGCGGCGGCTCACGTTCGTCGGCCGCGACGTCGACGACCCGGACTCCGACCTCTTCGGCGCGCTCGTCGAGACGATCACGATCGGCGGCGACGACGGCGCGAGCGCCGGCGACCCCGGGCCGCGCTCGCTCGCCGCGCTCGCCCGGCAGGTGCGCAGCATCGGGCGCTACGACGGCGTCACCCTTCGCGCCGGCGGGCGCCGCGAGCACGCCTACCGCGACCCGGATCTGCGGATCTCCGGCCGCGGCGCGGTGACCGTGCGCGTTCGCCGCTAGAGGAGTACGGTCAGGTCCATGGCACCACTGAAGCTCCATCGCTGCCCGACCGAATGGGCCAAGATCGGCGGCCATCCCTGCTGGAAGGTCCAGAAGGCGCTCGACGACAAGGGGATCGACTACGAGGTCGTCAAGGGCCCGCTGCGCAGGTCCAAGCGCGACGATCTCGAGCGGCTCAGCGGCCAGCGGCTCTACCCCGTGATCGAGCTCCCCAGCGGGGAGGTCTTCCGGGCGGAGTCCAAGGAGATGGCGGCCCGCGTCGCGGCGGGCGGCCTCTTCCACTAGGCCGCGGCCGCCACTCCCAGCTCGCTGGCCACCGCGTCGAGCGCCTCGCCGATCGCGCTCGCCGCCGTGTCGATGTTCTCGCGCGTCGAGATCAGCGGCGGGGACAGCGCGACGCCGTCGCCGAGCGGCCGGACCAGCACGCCGCGCTCGCGGGCATGGCCGAACACGCGCATCGGCGCCTTGGCGTCGAGCGCGAGCACCTCGCCCGACAGCGCGACGGCGGCCAGCGCGCCGGTGCCGCTGCGGACCTCGCCGACGAGCCCGTGGGACTCGAACGGCGTGAGCGCCGCCGTCAGCTCGCCCTCGAGCTCGAGCGCCCGGCCGAGCAGGCCCTCGCGCTCGATGATGTCGAGGTTGGCGAGCGCGACCGCGCAGCACGTCGGGTGGCCGGAGTAGGTCGGGCCGTGGCGGAACCAGGGCGCGTTCTCCTCATCCCAGAACGGCGACGCGACGTCCCCGCTGACGATCAGGCCGCCCAGCGGGAGGTAGCCGCTGGTGACGCCCTTGGCGAACGTGATCATGTCCGGCCGCAGGCCCCAGCGCTCGGGCCCGAACCACTCACCCAGGCGGCCGAAGCCGGCGATCACGGCGTCGATCACGTGCAGCACGCCGGTGCGCTTGCACAGCGCCTCGACGCCCTCCAGGTAGCCGGGCCGCGGCTGGTGGACGCCGCCGGCGCCGATCACCGGCTCGACGAACACTGCGGCGACGTGATCCGGCCCGAGGCGCTCGATCTCCGCCTCCAGCGCCTCGAGCGAGTCGTGCGGGACCTGCGAGGAATGCGGATCGAGGGGGCCGACGTCGACCCGGTTGGCCGGGATCCCGCCGAGGCTGGTGCCGAGCCCGTGAGTGCCGTGATAGCCCTGGCTGCGCGAGATCAGGTGCACGCGGTCGGGCTGCCCGATCGCGGCGAAGTAGCGGCGCGCGAGCTTGGCGGCGGTATCGATCGAATCGCCGCCACCGCTGGTGAGGAAGACGCGCGCATCGTCGACGGGGGCGAGCGCGCACAGGCGCTCGGCGAGCTCGAGCGCCGGCGGGTTGGCGAACGCACCGAAGCAGGAGTAGGTCGCGAGCTGCCGCATCTGTTCGGCGGCGGCGTCAGCGAGCTCGTGGCGGCCGTGGCCGACGTTGACGTTCCAGAGGCTCGCCGTGCCATCGAAGTAGCGGCGGCCCTCGTCGTCGGTCACGTGGACGCCCTCGCCGGAGACGATCGTCAGCTCGGACGAGCGGGCGGCGTGCATGTCGGCAAAGGGGTGCCAGAGACGGGTGTCGGAGTGGGACATGACCATCAACCTACCCAGCACGCCCCGGTCGGATGGGCCGAAACGGGAGGACCCCGCGCACCGACCGGTACAGGCCGGTTCAGCCGGAATGGAAGCGGTACACGGTGCCCGCGGGGGCGAGCGAGGGCTCGTCGATCCGCGGCGCCGCGTCCGCCAGCACGCGCGCGAACGTCTCCGTGCTCGCCTCGATCAGCTCGACCAGGCGCTCGACCGGCGTCGCCTCGGGCCGGACCCCGTTGGCGTAGTCCGTCGCGTAGCCGATCAGCGCCAGCGGGATCAGCGCCTCGCCCGCCAGCACGGTCTCTGGCCCTGCGGTCTGCGACACCGCGGTGACCCCGGCGGCCGCGAGCCCGCGGATCTCCGCCTTCGTGTTGAAGCGCGGACCGTCCACGTGCCCGTAGCACCCGCCGTCGCGCGCCGTGACGCCCGCCTCCTCCGCCCCCGCCAGCAGCGCCGAGCGCAGCGCGGGCGAGTAGGGGTCGTCGTAGATCCAGTGGGCGCGGTCGTGGTGGCCGGCCTGCTGGTGGAACGTGCACAGGCGCCCGTCCGGCAGCCGGTTGGCCAGGAAGTGCAGGTCGTCGAAGCAGATCAGCGACCCCAGCTCCACCGACGGGTCGACCGCGCCGCAGACCGTCACGGCCAGGATGGCGCTCGCGCCGAGGCGCTTGAGCGCGGCGATGTTGCCGAGATGCGTGACATGGTTGGAGAGCCGCACGTGGCCCGCGCCGTGGCGCGAGATGTGCAGCACGTCGACACCGGCGAACGTCCCGCGCGAGACGTACGCGTCGCCCCATTCCGTCGTGACGGGCTCGGGCTGGGTGCCCTCGAACCCGGGCAGGGCGTAGGTGCCCGAGCCGGTGATTATCCCGATCGCCATCTGCCGGGGAGGTTAGACCGCGGGTCGCCGCGGGACGGCCACGACGGGCACGCCCCCAGCGTCGCGCACGGCCTTCGGCGTCACGCCCGGCAGCTCGCCGACCGTCCGATACATGACCGTGAGCGGATCGAGGCCGAGCGCGTGCGCGTCATCGAGGTCGAGCCGCTCGACGACAGGCTTGGAGGCCAGCAGCGCGCCGTCGCGCGCCGATTGCTCGATGCGGGCGCACTCGTTGACCTCGTCACCGAGCGCGGTCACGTCGAGGCGCCCGCCGGTCACGACCTGGCCGAGGTAGAGCGCGCCGCCCCAGTGGACGCCGGCGTTGATGTGCAGCTCGCCGTCGCCGAGCTCCTCCGGGTGCCAGCTCACGATCTCGCGGCCGGCGTGGAGCGCGGCCGCGCAGGCGGCGGCCCGGTCGCCGACCTGCTCGGCGAGGAAGAAGGCCGTCAGCCCGTCCCCGGCGTGGCGCCCGACGATCCCCGTGTTCTCGACCACGATCCGGTCGGCGAAGGTCGAGAACCCGCGGATCAGGTCGAACCAGCGCTGGGTGGAGAGCCGCCGCGCCAGCGCGCTCGACGCCTGGATGTCCGCGAACAGGATCGCCGTCTCGTGGCGCGCGGGCTCGAGCAGTGCCGCCATCCGCGCGAACATGCCCTGGTTGCCGCGCGTGATCAGCGAGACGATGCTCGCGGGCGCGGCCGGCAGGTAGAGGATCGCCCAGCCGGCGCGCTCACCACCGGGGGTCTCGAGCGCGAACGTCAGGTAGCGGGTCTGGGCCGGCGGCAGCCCGTCCTGGAGGTAGGTCAGCTCGCCCCACCACAGCGTCTCGGGCGGCTGCGGGTCGAGCGGTCCGATCGCCCGGTCGTACTCCTCGGGCAGCAGCGCGCGGATCGCCTCGACGCCGCCCGGCGTGTCGTGCGCCATCAGCGGGATGTTCTTGCGCATCCACTCGAGCCCGGTCTCCAGCGGCACCATCCCGTCGAGCGGGCTCGTGCGCACGGTCACCGGGTGCTGGCCGAGTCCGAGCTGGTCGAGCGGCCGGTCGCCGGCGAAGAAGCGGAACTGGCTCGTCATCCACACGAGGCTCCACTCGCGGTCGTAGATCTCGGCGGCCGCGCCCGTGGTCTCGAGCTGCTCAGCGACCCGAGCCAGCCAGGGCTCCGGATCCGCGCGTGACGACACGCCGCATTCCTACCACGCGGCCGGCGCGCGCCGGTCGCTCTCTCTTCCACCCGCCCCTGAGATCTGGTTGGATCGGCAGCATGGCCCCCCTGACCACGGCCGCCCTGCTCCGGCTCCAGCGCAGTGCCGGCAACCGGGCGGTCACGCAGATGGTCTCGCGCTACGAGTCGCCCGAGCACATGGACCTCGGCGACCGCTACGGCAAGGAGCTCGGGGCGTTCATCGGCACCGACGAGGGCAGGGCGTGGGTCAAGAAGTTCGGCCTCGAGCAGGACGTCAAGGGCCTCGACGGCGACTGGTACGCGCAGGGCAAGCGCCAGATCGGCACCGCCTCGCGCACCCTGACCCCAGGGCAGATCATCGCCATGTCGGGCGACTTCTACGAGACCTGGGAGCAGTTCGCCGCCGCACCGGACGAGGAGGTCAACGAGATCATCGGGGCGATCGGCGAGGAGCGGGCGGGCAAGCTGGGCAACGCCAACGCGAAGTACGAGGAGATCACCAAGAAGCACCGCTCGGACAAGCACAACCACTACCTCGAGCTCGCCAAGCGCAACACGCCCCACTTCACCCCGGGCAACCGCAAGCAGTGGCGCAAGATGCACGTCGAGGCGCTCGAGCTGGCCAAGCAGGGCAAGACGGTCTACGGCTCGGACCCGGGCGAGGCCCACGACAAGGACTTCGAGAAGGCCCTGTTCATCGACGCCGCGGCGGGCCACTTCCTGACCGACGCCTTCGCCTCGGGCCACATGTTCGACAAGGACAAGCTCGAGATCGAGATCATGAGCTACCTGCGCGACAACCCGGCGCGGCCCTCGAACCCGGAGATGGGCGGCTACTACGGGATCATGGAAGGCGCCGGCGTGACGCCGCAGCTGGTGCTCAAGAACGTTCACGACCGCATGAACCGCGAGGGCTTCGACGTCACCAACAAGCGCGGGATGAGCTGGCGGACCTTCGGCGACAACTTCCTGTCCAAGGCGGACGAGACGCAGAAGATCGCCGCGCTGGCCATCTACGTGTCGCGCCAGCAGGTGTTCGCCGCGCGGGCGGGCAAGAACCCCGATCCCGAGGACGTGCTCGCCTTCTTCCCGGACGAGCCGAGCATCGAGCGCGCCACCAAGCTCGCCTGCTCCTACATCCCGGCGGCGGCGGCCGACATCGGCGGGCTGATCTACCGCCAGCGCTCGATGGCGCCGACGCAGTTCGGGCCGATCCTCGGCGGCATCATCCAGTCGAACATCGAGACCATCGGGTCGCCGGGGCGCGAGCGCCAGCTGCTCGACATCAAGGAGCGCGCGGAGCGCACCGGCCAGCCGCAGGTCGCGCCGCAGTTCACCGTCAAGAGCTGGTGAACCGCGGCGCGCCGGCGCGCCGTCAGGCGTCGCGCGGCACCTCGCCCCGCCACGCGCCGCTCTCGGCGCCGCGGGACTCGATCATCGCCTTGAAGCGCTCGAGGTCGCCCTTCACGCGCCGGTCGGCGGCGCCGAGGGCGTCGCCGATCTTCTCCTTGATGCCCTCGGGCACCCAGTCCATCTGCACCATCACGCGGGTCTTGTCGTCGTCGAGCTTGTGGAAGGTGACGACGCCGGCGTTGTCCTTGCCGTCCGTGTTGCGCCACGCCACGCGCTCCTCCGGCGACTGCTCGGTGATCTCCGCGTCCCACTCGTGGCGGCTGCCGCCGAACTCCGCCACCCAGTGCAGGCGCCGGTCGTCGAGCTGGCGCACCTCCTCGACACCGTCCATGAACTGCGGGAATTCCTCGAACTGCGTCCACTGGTTGTAGGCCGTCTCGATGGGCACCTCGACGTCCAGCGACTGCTCGATCGTTGCCATGCTGTCTCCCTCCGGGGATTCGCTTTCCCGGGGTACGGAGCGCGGCGGGGCGGAGCTCAGCGGTCCTTGGCGCCGCGCCGCACGCGGCCGGCGCCCGCGCCCGCCTCGCTGGCGGGGCCCTGCGGGGAGGCGATGCCGAGCACCCGCATCGCCTTGAGGCCGAGGCCCAGGCGCTCGCGCCCGTCGGTCGAGCCGACGTCGAGCCCGGAGAGGTCGCGCACGCGCTCGAGCCGGTAGCGCACGGTGTGGCGGTGGGTGTAGAGGCGCTGGGCCGTCCCGGCGACGTTGCCGTCGCACTCGAGGAAGGTCTCGAGCGTCTGCACGAGGTCGGTCTCGTACTGGGCGTCGTAGGCGACGAGCGGCTCGACCGTCTCGGTGTAGAACCGCTGCAGCTCGCCGGGGTCCTCGCTCATGGCCGGGAGCAGCAGACGGTAGGCGCCGGTGTCCTCGAAGGCGAGCACCTCCGACGGCTCGTCCATCGAGGCGGGACGCGTCTCGGCGACGTTGGCGGCGAGCAGCGCCTCGTTGCCCGCGCGGTAGAGGTCGACCGGATCGGCCGCCACGCGCGAGTGCCCGACCGCGAAGGTGAACCCGTGCAGCGAACTCTGCAGCTCGCGCGCGATCGACCCGGCGACGCGGCGCACGCCGTCGTCGGAGGCCTCGGGCACGAGCAGCACGACCTGGCCGGCGCCCTCGGTCGCCGCGGGGATCACCGCGGCCAGCGAGCCGGGGGCGGTCGTGCGGGCCGCGCGCTCGGCGGCGCCGAGCACGCGCGCCCGCCAGTCGTCCTCGGTCGGGGCGAGATGATGGGCGCGCACCACGATCACGGCGCCGCCGCTGGAGAGGTCGATCCCGAGCTCCTCGCCGCGGGCGACGAGGTCGCCGCGGTCGGTCACGTCGCGCTGCAGCACCGCGCGCAGGAAGTTCGCCTGCGCGGCCTCGGACGCCCGCTCGGGGGCGCGCAGGCGCTCGACCTCGGAGGCGATCAGGGTGGTGATGACCCGCAGCAGCGCGGCCGACGGCTCGCCGCCCGAGCGGCCGCGCAGGCGCAGGCGCCCGACCACCGCGTCGCCCACGCGCAGCTCGTGGGTCTCGACGCCGGCGGCGTCGCTCATCAGCGACCGCTCGTCCGCCGAGGAGCGCGCGGCGACCGCGAGCACGCTGCTCGAGCGGTCGATCAGGACGAGGGAGGCGTCGAGCGCGCGGGCCGCGGCGCGCACCACCTCGGGAAGCCCGAGGCCGCCCTCCACGGCCTGCGTGATGGCCTCGAGGGTGCCGAGGTCCGGCGCCGCCGCCACCTGGCGTGCGGGTACTGACATCCCGAGAAGTCTAGGCGCGGATCGCGCCCTGGCCTAGAGCTGGTCGTAGTACCAGAGGATCGCGCCGCCGAGGATCGTCCCGGCGAGCGCGAAGGCTCCCAAGACGTAGACGCTCAGCACGACGGCGACGAGCCGCTCCCAGACGCGCGAGTACGACGTCCACGCGGGCACGAGCACCAGCCCGGCCCAGGCGATCACGGAGATGCCGGCCGCAGCCCCGGCGATGACGTAGGTAAGCGTGTCGCTGCTCATCGCGCTCCATTGTTGCGAAACGAGCCGACGACGAGCGCCGCGATGCCGGCGAGCGCGAAGATCGCCGTCCCGATCGCGAGGCCGCCGATGACGTCGGAGAGGTAGTGCACGCGCAGGTAGACGCGGGAGGCGGCGACTCCGACGGCGAGCGCCATCGCGATCGCGACGAGCGCGAAGCGCGCGGCGAGCCCATTGCCGCCGCGGGCGAGCACGATCGCGCACGCCACGAACGCCACGGCGTCGGCGGCGTGGCCCGAGGGGTACGACAGCCCGGCGGAGGCGGCGTGGGGGTCCGGGGGCCGCGGCCGGTCGGTCGCGGCCTTGGCGATGTGCACGACGATCCAGGTGATCGCGTACGCCGCCACGAGCGCCATGCCCTCGCGGGTGGCGCGGCGCGTGCGGATCGCCCAGCCGGCGGTGAGCAGCACGGCGGCCAGCGCGACCGGGAACGACCCGAGGTCCGTGAGGACCCGCACCACGTCGATGGCGGCCGCCATGGAGAGCGGGTCGGCGAGCTTGAAGGCGTCGGCGTCGAGCCGGGCGAGCTGCGGCGTCTCGACCAGCGACGCGAGCCAGAAGAACGCGAAGAAGCCGACGCTCGCGAGCGCCAGCAGCGTGGTCAGCTCGAGCCCGAGCCGGCCCGGCATGAGGTGGTTCCAGGCGAAGCCGAGCGGCCCGCGCACCCGGCGCCAGACCGGGTTGGCGTCGAGCTGCCGCTGCACCCGCGCGCGCAGCTCGGGATCGCGCCGCAGCCGCACGGCGAAGACGATCGCGAGGACGATCACGACCAGGCCGGTGAAGGCCGCCGCCCCGCGGCCGATGTACTTCTCGACCGTCCCCAGCGACTGCCAGAAGAAGTAGCCGAGCAGGCAGAACAGCGCCGACCACAGGCCCGCGCCGAGGATGTCGTAGGCGAGGAAGCGCCGCAGCTCCAGCTTCGAGGCGCCGGCCAGGAACGGCGCGAGCGCGCGCACGAGCCCGATGAACCGCCCGATCAGGATCGTCGATCCGCCATGGCGGTCGAAGAAGCCCTCGACCTTCTGCAGGCGCTCCTCGGTGATCTTCAGCCTCGGCCCGTGGCGCTCGAGGAAGCGCCGGCCGAGCCGTCGGCCGAGGGTGTAGGAGGTCAGGTCGCCGGCCACCGCGCAGAACCACACGAGCGCGATCAGCGTCACGATCGAGATCCGGCCCTGGCCGGCGACCACCCCGCCGATCAGCACCGCGCTCTCGCCGGGCGCCACCAGCCCGACGAAGGCGCCCGTCTCGAGGAACGCGAGCGCGCCGACGAGCAGGTAGGTCCACTTGCCGAGTCGCTTCCCGGCGTCCTCGATCAGCTTGGTGAGGTTCGGCGGCTCGACGATCCCGAGCCCCCACAGCGCGAGGCCGGCGGCGACGATGACGCCGAGCACGAGCGTCGTGCGGCCGAGGCGGCGGAAGCGGACGGCGAGGAAGATCACCAGGCCGATCGCGCCCGCGAGCGGGACCGGATGCATCAGCCCCGCACCGCCGCCCAGGCCTCGTCCACGGGCTCGGCCGCGGTGGCGCGCGGCCAGCGCGACTCGCTCGCCGCCGCGGCGGCGCGGGCCGGGCCGTCCGCACCGCCGAAGAGGCCGACGACGGTCGGGCCGGAGCCGGAGACCAGCACGTGGTCGGCGCCCGCGGCGCGCGCGGCGTCGAGCGCCGTGTCGATGCGCGGGCACAGCGACCGCGCCGCGTCCTGCAGGTCGTTCTCGGGCGCCCACGTGCCGACGCGGACGAGCGCGTCGAGCTGTGCGAGTCCGGCGTGGCTGCGCGTGAGCCCGAGCCGGTCGGCCTCGCGGTAGACCGCCGGTGTCGACAGCTCGGCCTCGACCGGCAGCACGAGGACGCCGAGCGGCGCCGGCGCGAGCGGCTCGACGTGCTCGCCCGCGCCGGTCATCAGCACGCGGCCGGGACGGAGGAGGCTCGCGACGTCCGCGCCCAAGCGCGGGGCGAGCTCGGGCGGCACGGGCCGGCCCGCGGCGTGGGCGGCGAGCCGCAGCGCGGCGGCGGCGTCCGCCGAGCCGCCGCCCATCCCGGCCGCGACCGGGATCCGCTTCTCGATGGTCAGGCGCTGTGGCGGCGCGTCCCAGCCCGTCGCCTCCCGGTAGAGCGCGAGCGCGCGGGCGGCGAGGTTCGGGCCTTCGACCCCGGGGCAGACGACCTCGTCCCCATCGCCGCCCGCGGGCTCGAGCGTCAGCTCGTCGGCGAGCGTGAGCGCCTGGACCACCGAGACGAGCGGGTGCAGGCCGTCCTCGCGCGGCTCGGCGACGAACAGGCAGAGGTTGAGCTTGCCCGGGGCGCGGGCGCGCAGCACGCTCACGCGCGCATCGCCTCGTACAGCGCCCGCCACTCCTCCGGCGCGAGCTCCTCTGCGCGCGCGGATGGCGTGTGGCCGAGTGTCTCGAGCGCGGCGCGGGCGCGGTCGCGCACGTCCGGCTCCGCTCCGCCGGCCAGCGCGAGCGAGCGCGGCAGCGCCTTGCGGCGGTGCGCGAAGCCCTGCTGCACGAGCGCGCGCAGACCCGGCTCGGGCGCCGGGCCGCGGCGGCGCAGGCCGACGAGCACCGAGTCCACGTTCGGCACCGGGTGGAACACGCGGCGCGAGACGGGCCGCAGCACGCGCACCTCGCAGGCCAGCTGCGCGAGCACCGACGGCACGCCGTAGGCGCCGCTCCCGCGGCTCGCCGCGAAGCGCTCGCCCACCTCGCGCTGGACCATCGCGACCCAGGTGCCGACCGAGGGCAGCGCCTCGATCGTGCGCAGGATCACCGAGGCGGCGACGCCGTAGGGCAGGTTCGCGATCACCTTGGTCGGTACGGGGTCCAGCGCGGCGAGGTCCAACTTCACCGCGTCCGCGAAGTGCAGCGTCACGTTCGCGTGCGGGTCGGTGGCGTCGCGCAGCGCCGGCTCCAGCCGGCGGTCGACCTCGACGACGTGGACGTGCGCCGCGCGCTCGGCGAGGCGCTCGGCGAGCACGCCGAGGCCGCCGCCGACCTCGAGCACGATGTCGTCCGGGCCCAGCTCCGCCGCCCGCGCGATCACGCCGAGCAGGTTCGAGTCGATCAGGAAGTTCTGCCCCAGCTCGCGCACGGGGCGGATGCCGAAGGCGGCCAAGCGGCGCAGGCTGGGCTGCGCCGGGAGCTCGCTCACCAGCCGAACAGGCGCGCGGCGTTCGCCTCGACCGCCTGCTCGAGCTCGGTGTACTCGATGCCCTTGCGCTCCGCGATGAAGCGCGCGGTGTAGACCACGAACGCGCTCTGGTTGCGGTGCTTGCGCTGTGGCTGGGGCGTCAGGTACGGCGCGTCGGTCTCGACCAGCATGCGGTTGAGCGGGACGCGCTCGGCGGCCGCGGCCAGCTCGGCGTTGGCCGGGTAGGTGACATTGCCGGCGAAGGAGATCCACCACCCGCGCTCGACGCACTCGTCGAGGCGGTCGGGCATCGAGAAGCAGTGCATCACGACGTCGACCCCCTGCGCGCGCGTGGTGAGCGTGCGGACGGTGTCGTCGTCGGCGGCGCGGGTGTGGATGACGAGGGGCTTGCCGGCGTCGCGCGCGACCTCGATCTGGGCGAGGAAGGCGCGCTCCTGGTCCTCGCGCGGCGCGCGGTCGCGGTAGTAGTCCAGGCCCGTCTCCCCGATCGCCAGGCAGCGCGGGTGCTGCGCGAGCTCGGCCAGCTCGGCGGCGGCGTCGTCGTCGAAGCCCTCGGCGCTGTTGGGATGGCGGCCGACGGCGGCGTAGACTTCCTCGTAGCGCTCGGCGGCGGCGAGCGCGGAGCGGCAGCCCTCGGAGTCCATCCCGATCGTGAGGATGCGGTTCACGCCCGCCTCTCGCGCGGCCGCCACGAGCTCGTCCTCGGGCGCGGGCCCGTGGTCGAGGTGGGTGTGGGAGTCGATCATCAGGGCTTGGGGAACAGTGGGGGCAGCTCGCCGATCGCGCCGCCGCCGGGGCCCTCGCCGAACTCGGCCGCCGCCAGCGCCGTCCGCTCGTCGCCGAGCGCGGCGAGGAGCTTCGCGGTCGACTCCGGCATGTACGGCGTGAGCAGAACGGTCAGCACGCGCAGGCCCTCGGCCAGCGCGCGCAGGGTGGTGGCCAGCACGTCGGCCTGCTCGGGGTCCTTGGCGAGCTTCCACGGCGCGCTCTCCTCGACGTAACGGTTCAGGCGCCGCACGCGCTGCCAGATGCGGTCGAGCGCCTGGGTGATCTCCGCGCGGTCGAGCAGGGCCGCGACCTCGTCCGCGAGCCCGTCGAAATCTGGCTTGAGATCGGCGTCGACGTCGACGGTCGGCACGGTGCCCTCGCAGTAGCGGCTGATCATGTTGAGCGTGCGCGAGGCGAGGTTGCCGTACTCGTTGGCGAGCTCGGACGCGTAGCGCTCGCCGAACGTGGCCGTCGAGACCGAGCCGTCGAGGCCGAACGACACCTCGCGGAAGCAGTAGTAGCGGAGGGCGTCGGTGCCGAACTGGTCCATGACCTCGAACGGGTCGAGCACGTTGCCCAGCGACTTGGACATCTTGTGCTCCTCGCCCGACGCGTCCTTCATCAGCAGGAAGCCGTGGATGAACAGGTGCCTGGGCAGCGGCAGGTCGGCCGCGAGCAGCATCGCGGGCCAGAAGACGGCGTGGAACTTGAGGATGTCCTTGCCGATGACGTGGAAGTCGGCGGGCCAGAACTTCTCGGTCAGGTCCTCCCCCTCGCGGGCGAAGGAGAGCGCCGTGTAGTAGTTGAGGAGCGCGTCGAACCAGACATAGAAGACGTGTTCGGGATCCCACGGGACCGGCACGCCCCAGTTGAGCTTGGCGCGGCTGAGCGAGACGTCCTGGAGGCCGCCGGCGATGAACGAGCGCGCCTCGTTGAAACGCACGCGCGGGAGCACGAAGTCCGACTGGCCGTCGTAGAGCTGCTCGAGCGGCTCCTGGAAGGTCGAGAGGCGGAAGAACCAGTTCTCCTCGCTCTCCCAGTCGAGCGAGATGCGGTGGATCGGGCAGGTGTTGTCCGGGCCGATCTCGGCGTCCGTCTTGAAGTCGGCGCAGCGGGGGCAGTACCAGCCCTCGTACTGGCCCTTGTAGACGTGGCCGTTGTCGTAGATGCGCTGCATGACCTCCTGGACCCGCTGGTGGTGACGCGGGTCGGAGGTGCGGATGAAGAAGTCGTTGGAGGCGTTGATGCGCGGCATCAGGTCCTGGAAGCGCCGCGCGTTGCGGTCCGCGAGCTCCTTCGGCGTGACGCCCTCGCGCTCGGCGGCCTGGGCGACCGGCTCCCCGTGCTCGTCGGTGCCGGTGAGGAAGAACACCTCCTCGCCGCGCTGACGCATGTGGCGGGCGAGGATGTCGGTGCCGATCGTCGTGTAGGCGTGGCCGAGGTGCGGCGCCGCGTTGACGTAGTAGATCGGCGTGGTGACGTAAAAGGCCATCGGCGGCCCTCACGTTAGATACTCGCTCGATGAGACGCTTCAAGCTGGACGCCGCGGAGCCCGAGTACGACACGAGCGATCCCGAGGGCTATCGCGCCGGCATGGACCGCTTCGGGCCCAAGATCGGCGCGACCCGACTCGGCGGCTCGGTCTACGAGCTCCCACCGGGGCAGAGCATCTGCCCCTATCACTACGAGTACCCCGAGGAGGAGTGGCTGTTCGTGCTGACCGGCCGTGTGGAGGTGCGCACCCCCGAGGGCGAGGAGGAGCTCGGGCCGATGGCGGTCGTCTGCTTCCCGTCCGGGCCCGAGGGCGCGCACAAGGTCACCAATCGCGGCGACGAGACCGCGCAGGTGGTGATGCTCTCGACCAAGCCGCAGGTGTCGGTCGCCGTCTATCCCGACAGCGGCAAGATGCTCGCGAGCACCGGCAACCCCGACGACCGGCTGATGGCGCGGCGCGAGAGCGCGGTCGACTACTACGACGGCGAGACGTAGCGCCGGTGTCTCAGGCGGACTTCCAGAGCCCGAAGACGACGCCCTGTGGGTCCGCCGCATAGGCGGCCCAGCCCGCCTCGCCGACCTGGCGCTCGGGCGCGATCACCGTGCCGCCCGCCGCCTCGACCTTGGCGAGCGCCTCGCCGATGTCCTCGACGTCGAGCGTGCAGACGGCGTTCTGCGTGTGCGGGAAGTCGCTCGCGCGCATGATCCCGCCGTTGATGCCGAGCTCCCCGTCGCCGGTGTCGACGAGCCAGTAGGTCTGCCCCTCCCACGACTGGTTCTTCCAGCCGAACGCGTCCTCGAAGAACTTCACGGACTGCTCGGGGTCGTCGGAGAGGAGCTCGAAGTGAACGACGCGCGGCACGCTGCACCTCCTGTCTGGCGGAACGGAAATCGCAACCTACCGGCCCCGACCCCCCCTGTCATGAGCAGCGCAAGCCCGACCCAGACGGGCCACGGCGCGGGCGTGGGTGACGGCCGTGAGGGACGCGGCGCAACCCGCGCGCGCAGGGTCGGAGGAGACCGGCGCGCAGGCAGCACCGGCGGCGGCGCCCGGTCCGCGGCGGCGAGGAACCGGAGCGGGTTCACGTACCCGAACCGGTCCGACTCGCGGCGCACGCCGAGGTGGAGCCCGGCGTGCCCGGGCGTCGCGGCGCGCCGCGAGGCGCGGCCGCTCAGCGGTCCGACCCGTCCCAGCCCGCGGCCTGCGGCCACACGCGCGCCGGCCCGCACGGCGATCTTCGCCAGAGGCGCGTAGGTCACACGCCACGGCCCGCAGCGGACGCTGACCGTGCCCGCGCCGGCCACGTGCCCGGCGAACGCGACGCGGCCGCCGCACGCCGACCGCACCCGCTCGCCGGGCGCGGCGTCGAGGTCCACGCCCCGATGCTGCCCGCGCGCGAAGGGGTCGCGCCCGAGGGAGAACAGGCGCGTCGGCGGCCCGGCCACGGGCGGGCTCCAGCGCGCGGAGGCGGGCACGGTCGCCGCGGCGCGCGCGGTCGCCGCGGAGGCGACCCACCCCGCGCCGGTCCAGCAGGCGGCGACGGCGAGGATGATCAGGCGGGCGGGCATCCCGCTCGACGCTACGGCCCGCTGCGGGCCGGAGCGCCCGCGCGGGGTCAATCGTCGCGGCTTCGTGCGCCTTCCGTCACAGCGCGGTACAGATCGTTGGCGGCTCCGCCGGTGAGCTCCGCCACGACGGTCGCGGCCGGGCGGGCGCGGGCGCCCGCATCGACCAGCCGGCGCACCGCGTCGATCGCCGCGGGGTCGGGGCCCTTGCGCGGTGGCGCGGCGCCGATGACGAGCACGACCTCGCCGCGCGGCGGGCTGCTCGCGTACCGCTCGGCGAGCGCGGCGGCGTCGCCGCGGACGACCTCCTCGTGGAGCTTCGTCAGCTCGCGGCAGACCGCGACCGGGCGCGCGGAGTCGAGCGCGGCGAGCACCGCGAGCGACGCACCCACGCGCCGCGGCGACTCGAACGCCACGACGGTCTCCGGCGCGGCGAGCAGCGCCTCGAGCGCGCCGCGCTTGCGCGGCAGGAAGCCGGCGAAGCGCCAGCGCTCCGCGGGCAGGCCGCTCGCCACCAGCGCGGCGATCGCGGCAGACGGTCCGGGGAGCACCTCGACCTCGAGGCCTGCCGCGATGCAGCCCGCCACGAGCACGTAGCCCGGGTCGCTGACCAGCGGCATGCCGGCGTCGGAGACGAGCGCCACGACCGCGCCGCCGAGCATCCGCGCGACGAGCTCCGGGGTGCGCTCGCGCTCGTTGTGCTCGTGGTAGGAGAGCAGCGTCGCCTGGACCCCGTAGCGTTCGAGCAGCACGCGCGTGCGCCGCGTGTCCTCGCAGGCGACCAGGTCCGCCTCGCGCAGCGCGGCGAGCACGCGCAGCGTCACGTCCTCGAGGTTGCCGATCGGCGTCGGGCAGACGACGAGCCGCCCGCCCCCGCTGCCCGTCACTCCGCGGCCGCCGGGTCGGCCGCCAGCAGCGCCGCGCCGATCATGCCCGACTCCCCGCCGAACGACGTCGCGACGATGCGGACGAGGTCGCGGCCCGGCTCGAGCGCGCGGCGCTGCACGACCTCGCGCGCCGGGCCGAGCAGCAGCTCGTCCGCCGCGATCACACCGCCCCCGATCACCACGACCTCGGGGTTGAAGATGTTCACGAGGTTCGCGATGCCGACCCCGAGGCGCTCGCCGATCACGCGGATCGACTCGGCGGCGACCGGGTCACCGTCGAAGGCCATCTCGGTCACCAGCGGCCCGGTGAGCGGCCGCCCGTCCTCCAGCGCGCGCCCGAGCGGCGTGTCGGGCTCGCGCGCCACCCGCAACGCCGCCTCGCGCACGAGCGCCGAGCCCGACGCGACCGCCTCGAGGCAGCCCCAGTTCGGGCAGTTGCCCTGGCACGGCGGGCCGTCCATGTCGACGACCATGTGGCCGAGCTCGGCCGCTGCGCCGACCCAGCCGCGATACAGCCGCCCGCCGAGCACGAGCCCGCCGCCGATGCCCGTGCCGATCGTCAGCATCGCCACGTCCGTGGCGCCGCGGGCCGCCCCGGCGCGCGTCTCGGCCCATACCGCGCAGTTGGCGTCGTTGTCGACCTCGACCGGCAGCCCGAGGCGCTCGGACATCAGGTCGGCGAAGGGGAGATCGGCGAGCGGCAGGTTGACGGCCTGGACGGCCATCCCGGTCCGGCGGTCGAACGTGCACGGGATCCCGAAGCCGACCGCGTCGACCTCGCCTCCGACCGCATCGCTAGCCTCTTGCACGGCTTCGACCACCGCCTCGATGAGCGCGGCCTGGTTCAGCCCGAAGGCCTCGCGGCGCGCCCGATGGTGCACGGTGAGCCGCTCAGGATCGACGGCACCGGCCAGGAGTTTCGTCCCGCCCAGATCGACGCCGATCACGCAGCGGGCAGGCACTTCGACCACGATACCCCGTTCGCCATGGACGAAGAGAAGCCAAAGTACACCCGCTACCGCTCGCGCCCGAAGCTCTTCGGGAAGCGCTCCGACGGCGCGCGCGACGGCCTCGACGATCTGCGCGGCGGGCACGCCCGCCCCGAGCAGGCCGGGAAGCGCAGCCTCGGCGAGCGCTTCACGTTCTGGCGCGTGCTCGGCTACGTCGTGCTGGCGGCGGTCGGCTGGCTGTTGATATCGCTGCTCCTGTTCCTGATCTCGGCCCAGGTCCAGCGCCAGAAGGTCAACGACGCGGTCGGCTCGACGCTCAGCGACTCGGGCTTCCCGCTCACCTCGCCGAACACGATCCTCGTGCTGGGCTCCGACGCTCGCCAGAAGGGCACGAAGGAGCCGGGCGCCAACGTCGGCGGCCCGAGCCGCTCGGACACGATCCTGCTGATGCGGGTCGGCGGCGGGCACTCCGCGCGGCTCTCGATCCCGCGCGACACGTTCGCCGACATCCCCGGCCACGGGAACGACAAGATCAACGCCGCCTACGCGTACGGCGGCCCGGGCCTCGCGGTCAAGACCGTCGAGGGATTCCTCGGCCTCAAGGTCAACCACCTGATCGAGGTCAACTTCGAGAACTTCCCTTCCTTCATCGACTCGCTCGGCGGCATCAACTACACGGGCGGCTGCGTGATCTCGCGCATCAACGGCGGCTCCCGCAACGGCGGCTACACGCTGCGGCTCAGGCCGGGCACGAACCACCTCGACGGCAAGCAGGCGCTTGCGCTGGCCCGCACCCGGAAGAACGAGTGCAACCGGGCCGAGAGCGACCTCTCCCGCGCCCGCCGCCAGCAGAAGATCCTCGGCGCCATCAGGTCCCGGCTGCTCAGCCCGGCTACCTTCGCGCGGCTCCCGTTCGTCTCCTGGCAGGCTCCGAAGGCGGTCCGCTCGGACATGGCCGGCCCTGACCTGCTCGGCCTCTTCGGCGCGATCGCGACCGGCGGCTCACCCGCCACGCACGTGCTCAAGGGCGTGCCCGAGGGCAACGGCCTGCGCGTCTCGGACGCCGTCAAGCGGCGCGAGGTACAACGGTTCCTGAAGGGCTAGCCGCCGTTGCCACGCGCGGCTTGCGGGAGGCGAGCGCCACGCCGCCGAGGATCAGCGCGAGCCCGCCGATCGACGCGGCCGTGATCGGCTCGTCGAGCAGGAGCGCGCCGTAGAACAGCGCGATGCCGGGAGCGAGGTAGGAGACCAGCGACGCGCGTCCGGCGCCGGTCTCGGTGATCAGCTTGTAGAAGATCACGAAGGCCAGCGCGGTCCCGACCACGCCGAGGGCCGCGACCGCGAGCAGCGCGCGCAGGCCCGGGACCGCGGACGGGGCGGTGGCGATCGCGGCGGGCAGCGTCAGGACGGCGGCGACCGTGATCGAGAGGAACGACGTCGTCACCGAGGTCAGGCTCTTGTAGCGCTTGACCACGAAGCTCGAGAGCGCGTAGCACGCCGCCGCCCCGATCATGGCGAGCGAGCCGAGGAACTCGCCGAGCGAGTGCACCGACTCGACGCCCACCAGCAGCGCGCCCGCCGCCAGCCCCAGGAACATGCCGCCGAGCGCGGAGCTGCGCACCTTCTCGGTCACGTCGATGAACGGGGCGAAGGCCGCCACGAACAGCGAGGCCGGAGCGATCAGCACCGCGGTCAGGCCTGACGGCACCTCGAGCTCGCCGAAGGTGATCAGGTTGAACGGCAGCGCGATCGCGAGCGCGCCGAGCAGGACGGCGCGCCACGGCCGCGCGCGCAGCTCGGCGTTGGCGGCGCGCGCCTCGGCCCCGCCGTTGCGCAGGCGCATCACGGTGTAGAGGACGACGGCGGCGAGGACGCAGCGGACCCACACGATCACGGCCGGCTCGAAGCCCTCGAGCGCGTACTTGATCAGGAGGTACGAGCCGCCCCACACGGCCGCGAGCGAGGCGAGCAAGCCGATGTGGCGAGGCGACATGCCAGCCAGTGTTGCAGCGCCTCACCCCAAGCGCCAATGACGGTTCGCGGCGGGAGCTATCAGCTCCGCTTATGAGTCAGACGAGGGCTTGGACGACGAGGAGGACGACGACGACGACGACGACGACGAGGAGGAGGGCTTGGAGTCCGAGGACTTGGGCTCCGCCTTCTTCTCGGCCTGCTTGGCGTCGTGCTTCTTGGCGCCGTCGGAGGCGGACTTGTCCATCTCGCGCTTGCGCTTGGCCGTGCCGTAGTCCGTGTTGTAGAAGCCCGAGCCCTTGAAGTGCACCGCGATCGGGTGGTAGACCCGCGTGACCGGCGCGCCGCAGACCTCGCACTCCGTGACGGGCGCGTCCGAGATGCGCTGCATCACCTCGAAGAGATGTCCGTTCTCGCAGCGGAACTCGTAGATCGGCATAAGCCCGGCTGAGTATAGGATCGGGCTCCAATGGCCGGAGACCTCTGGAACTTCCGCGACGACGTCGGGCACGACCGCGCCGACCTCACCGGGATGACCGTCGAAGCGGTCGACGGGAGCGTCGGCAGCGTCAAGGACGTCATCAACGACATCGACGGCGCCTACCTGCTCGTCGACCACGGCCTGCCGATCGTCGGCGGCACCGTGCTCGTGCCCGCGGGGCTCGTCACCGCGATCGACGTGGACAACGCGTCGCTGAAGGTCGATCGCACCAAGGACGAGGTCAAGGGCGCGCCGGACTTCGAGGCGGGCCTGGGCAAGGACCCGGCCTACCGCGACGCGATCGCGCGTCACTACGGCGCCTAGTATCTCGGGCCGCGTGCCGGACGACGTCGTCACCATGGACAAGGTCGTGGCGCTGTGCAAGCGCCGCGGCTTCATCTTCGCCGCCTCCGACATCTACGGCGGCATCGCCAACACGTACGACTACGGGCACTACGGCGTGCTGCTCAAGAACAACGTCGTCGGTGCGTGGTGGAAGGCGATGATCCAGGAGCGCGACGACATCGTCGCGCTCGACTCGGCGATCATCCAGCACCCGCGCACGTGGGAGGCATCAGGTCACCTCGCCGGCTTCACCGATCCGCTGATCGACTGCAAGACCTGCAAGCAGCGCTTCCGCGCGGATCATCTCGCCGAGTCGCCGTGCGGGCGCAAGCCGTCCAAGAAGGCGGGCGAGACGCCGGAGTGCGACCTCACCGAGGCACGCGAGTTCAACCTCATGTTCGAGACCTCGATCGGCCCCGTGAAGGACGCCGGCTCGA